>JAOZKQ010000704.1 GCA_029935275.1 Bacteroidales bacterium
AACATGCTGAACCTGGATGCCCCACAGGTGGGTACCTGTACAAAATGATTAGTAAATACTATTCCTGAAGATGCTAATTTATCAAGGTTAGGGGACTTTATATAATCCATACCATAGCAGCCCAGCTCGGGACGCAGGTCATCAATGGCTATAAACAGGATATTGGGCTTTTCTCCGGACTTTTTTTCAGGCGTTATGCATCCATAAAAATTCAATAATATAAGAAGAAACAGAAGCAGATAATTCATCTTTCTTTTCATTTGATATGAATTTCTATTTATGGTATTAATGGTTAATGTATTTGTGAATTAGTGTTTAAAAACATCATAAACCAAGACTAATATTCTCTTCAGGACTTTTTGCTTCCCTACTTCTTTTTAATTGGTTCAAATGAATTTATCTCTTTATTTAGTTCCATCTCAATTACTGTATCATTGGGGTCCGGTGGGTTTTGTGGCAGTTCTAATATAATTTGTTTTTTATCTTTTCTAAATTGAATTGTCTGGCCATTTAAAATTCTTACTTTAGTTACTTTATACCCTTTAATTTCAGGTACAGAGAATGCTTTTTCAGGCCATTCCAGGAGGTGTAAGTAAACCTTATTTTTATGATGAGTGGAAGCAAATTTATCCGTAGGAACATAGGGACCTCCAGTTGTATTATGAATAGATTCGCCATAAACTTCCAGCCAATCACCCATTTCCTTTAACCGGTCCGTTTGCCGCTGCTCTATTCTTCCATCAAGCATGGGGCCAACATTAAGTAGCAGGTTTCCGTTTCCTCCGGTAGTTAATGCCAGGGTATGGATCAGTTCCTTTAATGATTTCATCTTGTCGTTGGGTTTCCAGGCCCACTGATTGCAGATGGTAATGCAAGATTCCCAGGGCATGCTGGTGAAGCCACCAATTTCCTGTTCAGGTGTGCCAAAGTCACCAGCAAAACCTGATTTTGACATTCCCTGCATCCCTTTTCGTCCTTTATCTACCCGGTTATTGATTAGAATTTCATCATCCAGGCTTCTGCAATATTTGTATAACTTTATTCCTTCTTCATGAGTCCAGGACTTCTCCCA
>JAOZKQ010000277.1 GCA_029935275.1 Bacteroidales bacterium
ATCCGTCATCCGAGCACAAAATAACGGCAGCTCCATTGTTCTCCAGATTTCTTTGAGTCCCTACATATAACTTTCCGTTCGGGCCCATCTCAATATCAGAAGGTGCATATGGATCTTTTCCTCCCGGAATAAGAGGCAAAACCTGTTGCCAGCTCAGTCCTCCATCTTCTGATCTGTAAAGACCATCCGAAGGTCTTGAAACATGGTTCTCTCCTTTATAATCCCCTGAAACAGCTGCGGCATAAATAACACTCAATCCATTTTCATCTCTAAGCACAATATCTGATATATAAGCGAAGTTTCCATTCGTCCAATTCCAGGTTTTGCCTCCATCCTCTGATTTCATCACCCCATTTCCAAGACCGGATGACTCCCTGTACATTTTTGTTGCCGTTTGTGACTCTCCTGTTCCAGCATACATAACATCTACATTATTCGGATCAAAGGCAATACTGCTTATAGAAAGATTATCCATAAAATCATTTACCGGCAGCCATGGGCTAAGGACGGAAGTAACATCTTCATTATACCACAGTCCGCCTGTAACTGAGCCAGCCCATACCTTCTTACCACCCTCACTTGAGGGATCACTTACTATGGTCCGGGTACGCCCCCCCATATCTGCTTTTAGCTCATCCCAAACAAAATTAATCTCATCAGTAAAGGCACTTTTCTGTCTTTCCAGTTCTTCCATTCGCAAAAAAGCTTTCTTTAAACGATCTGATGGAACTGTCCCTGTTTTAGGATCCAGGGTCATTATGTAGTTTTGGAAAAATGCCAGATCAGGCCTATCCTGTTTAATTTCTCCGTATTCCCCATCAGGCCCGGTAATATTAGCTTCTTCGAATTTTTCAATAAGAAAAGTTTCATACTTCAAACGCTCCTGTTGGTTAAAATCATAAAAAGATAATAAGACCAGAAAAACAAACGATATCGCAATTATCAGGTATGAGGTTTTTTTCATAAATTAATTATTTTGGCTGTAGTATAAACTACAGTAAATAAATTAAAAATAGTATTGCGCATTGGAAGATCCGATAAATAAATTTATAAAATCCACAAAAGCTTATATCATAGCTATTATTTTCAAACAAAAAAGCCTATGAATATAACTCTTTTTTTAAATATTGCGCTGTATAACTACGCTTCTTCTTAACAATTTCTTCAGGAGTTCCCACAGCTATTATATATCCACCCCTGCCACCTCCTTCCGGCCCCAGGTCAATTATATAATCTGCCATTTTAATTACATCCATATTATGTTCAATAACCATTACAGTGTTCCCTTTCCCAACCAATCTGTTAAGAACCTGCAATAATACCCTGATATCTTCAAAATGCAAACCGGTGGTTGGCTCATCGAGGATATATAAAGTTTTTCCGGTATCCTTTTTGGAAAGTTCCGCAGCCAGCTTAACCCGCTGAGACTCACCACCCGATAAAGTTGTTGAAGGTTGACCCAGGCGTATATAACCCAGACCTACTTCCTGCAATATTTTTAACTTATGATTTACTGAGGGTATATTTTCAAAAAATTCCACCCCCTGGTTAATGGTCATGTCCAGCACATCACTGATTGACTTCCCCTTGAATAAAACATCCAGAGTTTCCCTGTTATATCTTTTACCGTTACAGTCTTTGCATAAAATATATACATCAGGGAGAAAGTTCATTTCAATAGTCTGGACACCAGCCCCCTGACATGTTTCGCACCGACCTCCTTTCACATTAAAAGAGAAGCGCCCTGTTTTATAGCCCCTTATCTTAGCCTCAGGAGTTTGTTCAAATATTTTTCTAATATCTGAAAACATTCCTGTATAAGTAGCAGGATTAGATCTTGGAGTCCTGCCTAAGGGTGACTGATCAACCTCAATTACTTTATCCAGATTATCAATCCCATGAAGCGATTTATAGGGTAGTGGTTCTTTAAGGGAGCGGTAGAATTCCCTGCTCAAAATTGGATGAAGTGTTTGATTGATCAACGAGGACTTGCCACTTCCTGAGACACCTGTTATGCAAACAAATAATCCTAAAGGGAATTTTACATTTACATTTTTAAGATTATGACCTGAGGCCCCAGATAAAACCAGGAACTTCCCATTTACAGACCTTCTTTCCACGGGTAAGGGAATACTTTTTATGCCTGATAAATATTGAGAGGTTATAGTGTCTTTAGTCATAATCTCTGACAAACTACCCTGTGCCACAATCTGTCCTCCATGTCTTCCGGCACCCGGTCCCATATCAATTATATGATCAGCAGAGGCAATCATTTCCCTGTCATGTTCCACAACAATAACCGAATTAGACGAATCCCTTAATTCTTTTAAGGAATCAATCAAGCGGTGATTATCACGTTGATGAAGCCCAATACTTGGTTCATCAAGGATATAAAGAACATTTACCAACTGCGATCCAATTTGCGTGGCAAGCCGGATCCGCTGGCTCTCTCCACCAGATAAACTACGCGTAGGACGGGATAGGGATAAATAGTCCAGGCCAACATCCAACAGGAACTTTAACCTGGCCCTGATCTCCTTTAAAAGATCACGGGCAATTAAATTTTGCTTTTTTGAAAGATGCTCTTCAAGATTTGAAAACCAGGGGACCAATTCACCAAAATCCATTTCCGATAATTCAGCTATACTCTTATCTGCAATACGAAAATGTAATGATTCCTTTTTTAAACGATATCCTTTACATTCATCGCAAGTTTCATATTTTATAAACTGATTAGGCTTTTTTCTTCCTTTCCCGGAATTATTTTGATTATCCTGGTTAGTTACATAGTTAACAATACCATCAAAGCTCAAAAAATAATTAGAAGATATACCTAATGAAATATTCTTAAGTTTAAATGACTCTTCAGATCCATTAATAATAATATCAAGGGCATGGTCAGGAATATCTTTGATGGCTGTATCCAGGTCAAAACCATATTTCTGACCAATAGCTTCAAGCTGCCAAAAAACCAATCCACTTTTATAGGGGCCCAAAGGGTTAATTCCGCCTTTTCTAATACTGAGTGATGGCTTAGAAACAATTTTTGAAATGTCCACCACCTTAACTGTACCCAAACCATTACATTTAGGGCAGGCCCCCTGGGGGGAGTTAAAAGAAAAAGTATGTGGAGCCGGCTCATCATACGAGATACCGGATGTCGGACACATTAACTGGCGACTAAAGTATCTAACATCTTCACTATCCTTTTCAATTATCATTGTTATGCCACCCCCATGCTTCATGGCAAGTTTCAATGAATCTTTCAATCGCTTTAGATCCCTGCTATCAACTTTTAGTTTATCAATAAGTATCTCAATAAAGTGAGTCTTATATCGGTCAAGTTTTAATCCATGAGAAATATCCTTAAACTCACCATCAATTCTGACATTTAAAAAACCCTTCTTCCTTATTTGCTCAAAAAGCTCTTTGTAATGGCCTTTTCTTCCTTTAACAAGCGGAGCCAATATGTATATTTTCTTACCCGGATACTCTGATAACAGAAGATTCAGAATCTGATCATCTGTATATCTGACCATTGGCTCATTCGTAACCCAGGAATATGCAATTCCTGCCCTTGCAAAAAATAATCGGAGAAAATCGTAGATCTCAGTAATTGTACCTACAGTTGAACGAGGATTTTTTATAGTGGTTTTTTGTTCAATTGAAATAACCGGACTCAAACCGGTAATTCTATCCACATCAGGTCTTTCCATTCCTCCAAGAAACTGTCTGGCATAAGCAGACAAAGTCTCCATGTACCTACGCTGTCCCTCTGCATAAATTGTATCAAAAGCCAGTGATGATTTTCCGCTACCACTTAATCCGGTAATAACAACAAGTTTATTTCTGGGAATTTCCAGACTAATGTTACGCAAATTATGTACCCTGGCACCATGGATACATAATTTACCATCATCTACCTGAATAAGTTCATCTT
>JAOZKQ010000705.1 GCA_029935275.1 Bacteroidales bacterium
TCATTTCTTATGGTTTTCATAAATAATTCCATGAATGCTAATCTAAAAAAATATAAATCTCAAAGTAGCCGGACAAAACTCAGATCAATTATGAGGAAAGTCAATTTTGTCGTACTCCAACTGTAAGTTTGCAATATCTATATCATTAGCTCTTCCATTATGAACAATAAGGCGGTAACGTAGAACCGTTGGTTTATCCATGGATAATTTTACTTTATCCCTACCCGGAAAAATAATGTTCTGCATGCTTTTTTGCTGTCTTAAAATCCAGGGTGCTACATAATTAGGAGTACTGGGATGGCATAATACACTAAGCCCGCTGTACATTCCCTCCTCTTCGAAAGAAGCTGATAAATCCATCCAGGGCCCGGCTTCAATCTGAAGTGTTTGAGGTGTAACAGGACCCTCTGATGAGGTAAATACTGCATCTTCCGGAAGCCTGGTTCTCCAGCTAAAGCCTCCATATCCCTTTTCATTATCCGAACCCCCAAGAAACACATCCGATACCAGCGGTTTCAGCAATATTTCAAAATCTATAATCCGAAAATTTTCCTTTGCCTTAAATATAGTAATTGTTGTATGCTCTTCAATAAAAGGCTTGCTATCTTGAAAAAGTAATGATTTCCAAAGTACATGTGTTTTAAGTTGAGCCTCACTTTTGTTTTTGCTGGTTTCAACAGAAACAACATCATATGATACGTTTTCCATTATCCAACCATCTCCAACATTCTGGTTGCCAATATAAACCTGATGCCAGGCCCAGAAAATGCCCCTGTGATGTAAATGATCTTTTGGAAATTCCTCTGTAAGTGTATCCCCTGAAAGCGAGTATAAAGGATGAATGTAATTGTTAATGAAATATTCTCCATTCGGAGACTTAATTGTTTTTTGAAAAAATAAGACAGGAGCTTCCCCTTCCAGTAATTCAACTCCCTGCCCGGTCTCCCTGAACAAGAAAGAAGAAGAATCTCCTTTGGGGGTTGAATTACAAGAAATTAAAACAGTTAAAAACAAAAGGTAAGAGGAGGTCTTGTAATTCATAGTTTAGTACTTATTGAATCATTA
>JAOZKQ010000035.1 GCA_029935275.1 Bacteroidales bacterium
GGGACCTCTAATAATTCCTTTCTTTCAAGAAACAAGGATAATGAATAAGATGCAAACCATAAATATTTTTCAATAGCTAAGGCTATTGAAAAATATTTTGGCAAAGTCAGATTGTTTATTATGCTTATTCCCTTTGGGTTGACAGTGTTTTTCATATACTTCTTAATATTTTATTGAATTATCCCGATAGTTCTTCAAAAATCTTAATCGTCTATGAAAAACACTGACAATCTTGTGGCGAAGTAATTATTAGAGGTCCCCTAAAAACCAAATTCCAAAGGGATGCCCACGTCTGACCTGTTTCGGGCAGGTCCGTCTGGATTATTTGGACAGGCCTTTGGCAGGTACTTGCTATTTGTATTTTAAAAGCAACCCAAAAATAGTAAAATCGAGGGTGGCAGGCAAATGATTGAATCCAGAAAATTGAAAAGCTACAATACCTTAAATACACAATACTTATCAAAGATTCACCCGAAGTTTCATACTTCATATAACACCAGTACCTTAACAAATATTATAGTTATATCTGCCTTATGAAAACTTTCTACTGATTGAATCGTAAAAAACTCAAGGAACAATATTCTGTCAATAAGAAACATTATATAAAGAGACTAACCTGAATTATTCATGCGTTTAGTTTGATGCAGATGTGAGACGCCTGAACCTGCTGACATAGTTTTCTATTTTAAAGGTTTAGCAACGAAACAGATGCATTAAAATAAATGCACATTAGGGAAAAATGACAACAATTTAATTTCTATGTGAATAATAATAATTAGTTGAAATATAGATAGATACTGAATTTTTGTTATTTTTCATGAATTAATCAGGCTAAATCAATTGATAGCTGTAACCCTTTAGGAAATAATGAGATATATATTTTAGTTGCGAGTCTCACGTTTCGGAACCTAGATCCCGTAACCTGCAACCATTATATTTATAAGCTTCCTTTAATAATTAATGATTTTTGCTTCGGACAAAGATTCATTTTATATGATAAGAACCCTGACTGATAATTTTATTAATCTGTTTTATCCCCTCATCTGCCCGGTTTGTGGCACTCAACTTGTACATGGTGAAAAAATAATTTGTACCCATTGTCTTCTACACATGCCACGTTCAAATTATCATCTTTTTGATGATAACCCGGTTGCCAAAGCATTTTGGGGCCGTGTGAAAATCGAAAGTGCGACAGCGTATTTTCTATTTGAAAAGGGGAGCAAATATCAAAAGCTGATTCATAAACTTAAATATAAAGGACAGGAAAATATTGGCCTGGAACTGGGGAGAATGTTCGGTGATGTTCTGAAAGAAACAGCTTTTCAACAAATTGATTATATCGTTCCGGTACCTTTACATTTTAAGAAACTTAGAAAAAGGGGCTTTAACCAGAGTGATCTGATTGCCAGAGGAATGGCGGAAGGAATGGGGAAAAAACAGGACACTAAAACACTTATCCGGCATATTGCAAATCCTACACAAACCCGTAAAACCCGGGTAGAAAGGTGGGAAAACGTAGAAGGAATTTTTCATCTTAAAAACCCTCAACAATTTAATAATAAACACATTTTACTGGTGGATGATGTATTAACCACAGGAGCAACGCTTGAGGCCTGTACTGATGCAGTCCTGAAAGCACCGGGTGCAAAAGTAAGTCTTGCGGTATTAGCTTATGCTTTGTAAGGAAAAGGGAAAGTCAGAAGGCAATAAAGAAGAAAGTAAAAAGAAGGCCGAAGTCGGGAGACAGAAGACAGGGATCAGGGAACAGTTAACAAGGAACAGCCAAACAAAAAACCATTAGTAAAAATAGAAAACTGAAGTCAAATGGAGTTTTTAGTGGTAAATGTTGAGTTGATAAGAAGACCGAAGACGGAAGACAGGAAACAGATCAAAGATCAATAAACATGATTTGTGGGCTATGGGTTTACCTGTGTTTATGAGGCTAAAAACAGGGACTGCAAAACAAATTACAATAGAATAAGGTTCATTTAATCCTTATACTTTCATATTGCAGCTTTGGCTATTCGGATCCCCACTTGTAAGAGTCAATTTCAAATCCTGCCAGATTTAAAACACGGTCAATTACCGTTTCTAAAGCTTTTTCCAGATTTGGTGGTTTATTATAGAATGAGGGGGAAGCGGGACAAATGATGCCACCAGCTTCTGTAACTGTTGCCATATTCCGGATATGAATTAAATTTAATGGCATTTCGCGGGTAACAAGGATCAATTGCTTCATTTCTTTAAGTATTACATCTGCCGACCTGGTAATCAGATCATTCGAAATGCCGGAGGCAATTCTTCCAAGTGTACCCATAGTACACGGGCAGATGATCATGGTATCAAAACCAGCAGAACCAGAGGCAGAAGGTGCAAATAAATTATCCGGATTATGCAAACGGAAAGGTAACTTATCATAATCCGTATTCCCCAGTTCAAATTCCCATACTTCTTTGGCAGTTTCTGAAAAGATCACTTCAAGGGTTTGGATCTGTTTTTTAAAACGGTTTAATTTATCCAAAAGTATTTTTGCATACAAAGCACCACTTGCTCCTGTAACAGCTACAACTAATTTTTGTTTTTTTTGTATCATCTTAAACTAATTTTTCCCGAAACGAACTAATAAAATAAATTCAAGCACCTTATTACTTTGCCCTTTGTTTGAGTAGTAAGTGCCTCCCCCGGCATGCTCCCTTATTGGTAGTAATGAATAAGAAAACCGGACATTGAATTTAAACCTTTCAAAAAAACTATATCCCACTCCAACCGATCCGCTTAATTCAAATTTATTAAAAGGTTTGGAATCCGGCATCACTCCCTGTTCATTTTTTTCTACAGATTTTATTAAATACCCAAATCCCGGTCCGGCTTCAAGGCTAAGATTTTTAATTACTTCATATTGAAATAAAACTGGCATTTCGATATAATGAAGCCTCAGGTCGTATAAGAATGTGTATCCATAATTTTTCGGATTCCCATTGGTACTTCCCTTGCCAATATATTTTATTTCTATTTGACCACTCATTTTTTTCTTAAAATCTCGCTGAACAAAAACCCCAAGGATTAAGCCCGCCTTATTAAAGCCACCATAACTATCCCCATCAACCTGGGTGGCACTTATTCCTGTAAGTATTCCTCCTTTAAAATCCTGAGAATAAGCAATAGCTAATACTCCAACAAAAAACATGCTGAATATTAAAGATTTTTTCATTTTTTGTTGTCATTTTCCAATAACAATTGTGCCAAAACTTCAACACCCTTCCCTGCACCTTCCTGAATAAGTTTTAAGTTTGGCAGACTGGCATTAACAGGGTTTGGATCAATAAGGTAAACTGGTACTTCCCCGGAAAGATAATCAACTAATCCTGCAGCAGGATAAACATTTAATGAAGTACCAACAATTACAAATAAATCAGCATTTTGCACAATGGGTACAGCTTCTTCAATAGCTGGGACAGCCTCACCAAACCAAACAATATGTGGTCTCAATTGCGATCCTTTTTCACAATTGTCACCCTCCTTCAATTCCCAGCCATCCAACTCATAAACCAGCAAAGGATCAAAGGTACTTCGTACTTTTTTTAACTCCCCATGTAAATGCAGGATATTTGTACTTCCGGCCCTTTCATGCAAATCATCCACATTTTGGGTAATAATTTGAACCTTAAAATATTTTTCCAGCATTGCCAGGCCCAGGTGGCCATTATTGGGTTCAACCTCATAAAGTTGTTTTCTCCTTTCATTATAAAATCTTAAAACCAGGGCCCTGTTATTATCCCAGGCAACCGGGCTGGCCACCTCAGTAACATCATATTCTTCCCACAAACCACCCATATCACGAAAGGTTTTCAAACCACTTTCAGCACTCATACCTGCACCTGTAAGGACAACCAGATTCTTCATGTTTTTCTAATTTATATCTGTTTTATTATCATCGTTTTTGTTTTGTCACTATTTCTCCTTCAACAACCCGACCGTCCAGGCGGAGCTCAGGAATACAGGTAAAAACACCTGCCTTCACCTAAACTAAAGAGTTTGTCTAAAAAGTCCAACTTCTGCGTTGTTGCTTTGAATTTGAACTTTCCAGTTCAAACTCCCGACTTTATGGGCAGACACTTAGTGCCTGGTTATTTTCCCATTTCCCATGAATCATGTTTCTCCCTAATTATTAAGTCAATATAAGTAAAATATTTTAATAGTAAATTCATATCATCTATTAAGATCAATACTAAAATAAATTTTCTAATTTAGTAAAAAAGATACAGCTGTCTTAAGTCACAGATAATCAGCATAAACATTTCTTTTTTATATGATTGATCACGCCACAATAAGCAAAATTATCGATGCATCGGAAATTATCGATGTAATTCAGGATTTTGTGTCTTTGAAAAAAAGAGGTGTAAATTATCTGGGATTATGTCCGTTTCATAATGAAAAAACCCCCTCATTTACAGTTTCACCAGCAAAAGGTATTTATAAATGCTTTGGCTGTGGAAGAGGAGGAAATTCTGTGAACTTTGTGATGGAGCATGAGCACCTGACTTATCCCGAAGCTTTAAAATACCTGGCGAAAAAATACCATATTGAAGTTGTAGAAAAAGAAAGAACACAAGAGGAAATACAACAGCAGAACGAAAGAGAAAGTATGCTGGTGGTTCTTTCATATGCACAAAAATACTTTGAAGAAACCCTTTTTCATAATGATGAAGGAATTTCTATTGGCCTTACTTATTTTAAAGAAAGAGGATTCCGGCAGGAAATACTTAAAAAATTTGGGGTTGGTTACTCCCCAGAGCAAAGAGATGCTTTTACAAAGAATGCATTGAGTGCCGGATACAAACTGGATTTTCTTACAAAAACAGGAATGAGTATTGCCAGGGAAAACTATAAGTTTGACCGTTTTCATGGCCGGGTTATTTTTCCTATTCATAGCTTGTCGGGTCAGGTAATCGGGTTTGGGGGGCGAATACTTAAAACAGATGCCAAAGCTGCAAAATACCTGAATTCACCGGAAACAGAAGTTTATCATAAGAGCCGTGCATTATATGGCATTTATCAGGCTAAAAGCTCAATCGTTTCAAATAATAAGTGTTATCTGGTTGAAGGCTATACCGATGTACTCTCCCTGCATCAGGTGGGAATTGAAAATGTAGTAGCCTCATCGGGTACTGCCTTAACACCTGACCAGATTCGTTTAATAAAACGCTTCACTCCATTTATCACCATTATATTTGATGGTGACGAAGCTGGCCTCAAGGCTTCCCTTCGTGGTATTGATCTGATTCTTGAAGAAGGGCTAAATGTGCAAATTGTTGTTCTGCCTGATGGTGAAGATCCTGATTCATATTCAAAAAAATTAAGTACCACTGAATTTATAGAGTTTATAGATAAGAATTCTAAAGATTTCATAAAATTTAAAACTGAGCTTCTTGTTAAAGATGCTGAAAAAGACCCTGTTAAAAAGGCAAACCTAATCAAGGATATTGTAAAATCTATTTCTGTAATCCCGGATGGTATAACCCGTAGTGTATATTTGAAAGAATGTAGCTCATTACTAAATTCAGATGAGAAAATCCTGTATTTTGAAATGAACAAAATCAGGCGAAAAAGCAATGAACAAAAGTATAGAAATTCGGGCTACAGGGAGCAGTTGCCACCACCTGTTACCCCTGTTCAGCAACAGGCTGAAACTGAAATATACTCAGATACAGAAGCACAGGAAAGGGAGATTATTCGCTTGTTATTACAATATGGTCAAAAAGAATTATTTGAAGTAATGGGAGAAGATGAAGAAGCTAAATATATCTCTGTTGACGAGTTCATTATTTCAGAACTTAATATTGATGAGCTTATACTTAAAAACAAATTATATCAGCACATATTAGAACTATATTCTTCTTATTTGAGTAAAGGAATTTCTCCTGATGAAAAGATGTTTATTAATCACGAGGAGCACCAAATACGGGAGTTAAGCGCCCTTTTACTAGCCCCTACTTACAATTTAAGCAAAATCTGGAAAAAACATGACAATTTCATTGAAACAGAAGAAATGAAGTTAAAGGAAATTATTCCGGAAACTTTGTATGCTTTTAAGAATAAAAAAGTAATTGAAGCTACACGCGAACTTGAAATAAACCTCAAAAAAGCTGTAAACAATAACAATCTTGAAGAAATATTAGCTATACAGGAGAGAATTATGAACCTGAACATCCTGAAAAAGGAACTTGCTAAAAACCTGGGAGACCGGACAATAATTTAATTAGTACCTGTCCATAAAGTCTGCTATCTTTGACTTGCCCCACCGTCCTTTCCGTCACTAAGCTATAAGGGTGTGCGGTCTCAAGCCATTGTCCGCCGTACTTTGTACAAAGGAAGGCGAGGCTTGACACAGAACTTTCTGCATCAAACACCTGAGTTTAAAGAGGACCCTAACTTGAGTCAACCAAAAAAATTCTGGTTTTATAATATTTATGCAAAAATTATCATTTTGTGATTTATTGGTTTTGCAAAAAACCCAAATTTACCAAACTATTGTTAACCAAAATCTTGTATAATAACAACATTTTCAGCATTTTTGTCAAAACACATAAATTTGAACCCTTTATTCACAATGGCTCAATTGTCAAAAATTAATAAAATGCCCTTTAAAAATTATTCCGGTTTCAGCTTACTCACTATTATTTTATTATTCCTTATTTTTCTTTCTTCATGTCTGAACAGAGATCAACAGGATATATCTATCCTTAAAAAAATTGATAAAAGTCAACTGAGCTATAATGACCAATCAATAATAAGTGAAGAGAATAATTCATTTTTTTATGGCCTTTATTCTCCTGATGAAATATCCAATATTTTTAATAACGCAGATATTTCGTATATCCCGGAGTTTTTGGCACCAAGCCATTCTGCTTCAAAGTTTTCAGGAAGTTCAAAGATTTCTTTAAACCTTGGTATTTATGGAGCCGATTTTAGTATAACCAAACTATTTAATAATACAGAAGATGCATTAGCCTATATGGAAGCAATTTCTGTGCTTTCAAAAAAACTTGGAATCCCCGAAGACCTGTTTTCTTCTTTGTATTCGGAAATTGAAAAACATGCAGAAAATATAGATTCTTTATCCATGATAGTTAATCAAAGTTTTAATCAAATTACCGATTATCTCATGGAAAATGATCGAGAGAACTCTATTAGTCTGATTTTATTAGGTGGATGGACAGAAAGTCTGTATTTAGCTATGAAATTTATGGATAATGGAAAACCCAATAATAAATTGATTGGAAAAATAGTTCAACAGAAATATTCATTGAATTTTCTGATGTCAATTTTGAAGAATTCATATCAGGACCCTGCCGTAACTTACTATTATCAACAATACCGGGTACTACAAAATTATTTTGAAAAAATGATCTATTCTTATCAAAAAGATGGGTTTCAGATTGACACTTCTAACAAAGTCATCCTCTCATCATGGACTCAGTTAAATTATACAAATGAAGATATGCTAAAACTTAAGAAATATATTTTTTTGTTACGCGAAAACATTATTACACCCTGATAACAAGTCAAAAAGGCGTAAGGAATATCCTTTTAATTTAATAAGCTTATTAAATATCTATCTGAAGCTTTACATTTGATCGAATATTAAATTATTAAATACATTTTACCTTTTTTTGCTCATTTTCAGGGTTTTTTTAAGATAATAAATGTAAAACTCCAAAATAAATACTTGTTTTTATTATATTTGAACTTTAAAATAGGCATGTTATGAGATAGGGAATTTTAGTTTTCATTCATAATACATAGCCACACAAAACATAATAGATTAGAAATTAGTATTTTACAAAATAAACAGACACCAATGAAAACCAGGAAAAATTTAACTCTATCAGGCCTTTTCTTTATTGTTTTAATGATTAGCTTATCATTAAACTCCTGTAAAAATTCAGCTAAAGACGGAAGTAAAAAAGAGGCGCAGGATGCCTCTAAAATTATGGCGAATGAAATTGACAAGAATGTTTCAGAATTTGTTTATCCATTACCCTCAGCTTATGAAGTTACTGAAATACTGAATACAATAGGAATTGGTTATATGCTTGGCACTTCCAATTCTGTTGAAAATGTAAGTAGATATTTTACAGCAAAAAGTAAAGCATACAACATTGGAATTTATGCAACAGACCTGAGTTATGCAAGTACCTATAAAATGACACAGGAAACCATGCTATTTCTGGAGGCATTAAACCAGCTGGGAAGCGATCTTGGAATTTCTTCCATATATAATGAAGATCTTTTAAAAAGTATTGAATCAAATGTTTCAAATAAGGATTCTTTGATTGAAATTATTACTATAACCATTCATGAAACCTATGATTACCTCAATAAAAACGGAAAAGGGGACCTATCTATTTTGATGATTGCAGGTGGCTGGGTAGAAGGAATATATCTTACAACAAATGTATCTGAAAATTATCAGAACAATCCGGAAATTGTTAAAGTTATTTATGCGCAAAAACCATCTCTGGACCGTTTATTAAAAATTGCTGATGAAAGTAAAGAAAATTCTGAGATACAGGAATTAATCGATGATTTGCAGCCTATAAAAAAGGCTTTTGATGCTGTAACAAATGAAAATTTGACTGATGATCAGATAAGTGCAATTGCAAATGCTGTAGAAACTTTAAGAACGAAACTTATCTCATAATTGTTTTTTTAAAACTCTAATAAACCTGTGGTTTTCTCACAGGTTTTTTTTATTTCAAAATTATAGGTATTTCTCATCATTGTGTCAATTTGAGATGGTTTACCTGCATTGATTAAGATAAAAATAGACTTGAACCATTCAGGAAATTTTTCTTTGCCATATTTTGTTGTAAATTTACATCAAAGGATTTTTTCATGAGCGATCCGGTTTTAAATGCTTTAGTCCACTTGTTTGCCCTTATTGCCTCTTCTAATAAAGGCAAGCTATCAAAAGTCAGCAAACGCATTGTTCAACAATACTTAGATCGTTATTTAAATGAAGATCTGGTAAAGGAATATTACAAACTCTTTGAAAATTATCATGAATTTTATTACCATGAAATTCACGATACATGGCAATCGCCCAAGATTAACCCGGACAAATTAATTATTCATCAGGCTACAAATATTTGCCGTAAAATTAAGCAAGGCCTAAATCGTAAGGATCGCATTTTTGTATTTCTTCAATTACTCGAATTTATTAATGAAGATGTGATTATTACTGACCAGGAATCTGAGATCATTGATGAGGTATCAAATTCATTTAACATTAATGATGAAGAACTAACAAATCTTAGTGAATTTGTTTTAACCCGATCACTGGAGAAAATTAACCCTGAGAATATACTAACTGCTGACAATCAACTTAAGGAGTGGGATGGTCCTATTTCCTGGTTTATGAAAAAAAATAAACCGGTAAAGCATGCCAGCAGGCATTTATATAAAGAAAATTTATACGGAAGAATGTTATTTTTATACATTTCCAGTATAGAGGAATTTATTCTAAAATTTGAAGGTGAACAAAACCTCTTCATTGGAGGACATAAAATCGAACAGGAACGTATTTATTTTATTGAAGCCGGATCCATAATCAGGGGGCCAAATATTGACCCGATATATTACAATGACATTGTCAATAAATTTTTTATTAAAGACCATTTTCCAGAAATAATATTTTCAGGTAAAAATGTTGAATACAAATTTCATAATAGTAAAAATGGTATCCAGCCATTTAGTTTCTGTGAGGAATCAGGGAATATGGTTGGTATCATGGGAGGGAGTGGTGTAGGGAAGTCCACTTTGTTAAATCTTATCAATGGTAAAATTCAGCTGGGAAGTGGCCAGATTAATATTAACGGTTTTGACATTTATAAATCACGGTTCCGCCTTCAGGGCATTATTGGTTTTGTTCCTCAGGATGATTTACTAATTGAAGAATTAAGTGTTTACCAAAACCTTTATTACAATGCCAAACTCTGCTTTGCTGATTATACTGAGGAACAGATAATCCAATCCGTTGAAAAAATACTTACAGACCTGGACCTTAAGGATATTGCATACTTGCAGGTTGGTAATCCCTTAAATAAAACCATTAGCGGTGGCCAGCGTAAAAGGCTGAATATAGGGCTGGAACTTATGAGGGAACCCTACATTCTGATCCTTGACGAGCCCACCTCCGGACTTTCTTCTACTGACTCCAAAATGGTAATCGAATTACTAAAAAGTCAGACCCGAAAAGGGAAACTTGTCATTGCCACAATCCATCAGCCATCATCTGAGATTTTCAGAATATTTGATAAATTATGGGTGCTGGATAAGGGAGGATATCCCGTTTATGCAGGCAATCCTATTGATGCTATTGTTTACTTTAAGACAATTAACGCACAGGTAAATGCTGCAGAAAGTGAATGTTCTAAATGCGGAAATATTGAAACAGATCTGATTTTAAAAATCATCGAAACAAAAACCATTGATGAAAAAGGGATTTCTACTTTTCAGCGCAAAACCAATCCAATAGAATGGTATAGATTTTATAAAGAAAAAATTGAATCTTCTCTTAAAGAAAAAAAGCCTTCTAATAAATTACCTGATATCAATTTTAAAATTCCTTCCGAAAATAAGCAGTTTATCACATTTAGCATCCGTAATTTTCTTGCAAAGATTGCCAATACCCAGTATATGGCAATAAACCTTATAGAAGCACCTTTACTTGCATTTATTCTGTCCTATTTTACCAAATATGTAAGAAATGACGTTTATACCTTTCAGGATAATAAAAACTTCCCGGTTTTTGTTTTTATGTCAATAGTAGTTGCCCTTTTTATGGGTCTGACAGTAAGCGCTGAGGAAATTGTAAGAGACCGGAAGATTCTGGAACGGGAATCTTTTCTTAATCTCAGTTGGCCGGCTTACCTGAGTTCAAAAATTATTTATTTATTTGCTTTATCAGCAATTCAAACTTTTTCCTTTGTTCTTGTTAGCTCATTCATATTGGATATCAAAGGGATGTTCCTGGTTTACTGGCTTGTATTGTTTTCCACTTCCGCATTGGGTAATATGATTGGTTTAAATATTTCTTCAGGTCTTGATTCCGTTGTGGCAATTTATATATTGGTTCCCCTGATTCTGGTTCCACAGCTTTTATTGGGAGGTGCTATGATCCCTTTTGATGACCTTAACAAAGGCTTGACCAACAAAAAATACGTGCCATTAGTTGGCGACTTGATGATTACCCGCTGGACTTATGAAGCCCTCTCTGTAGAACAGTTTAAATCTAATAAATTCGAAAAGTATTTCTTTGATGATGAACAAGTTATAAGCACTGCAAATTATACAAATTCCTTCCTTCTGCCTTCACTTAATTTAAAACTTAATGAATGCACAGAGATGATTATTAATGATAATAAAAACAATGAGGTCTTCAATAAAAATATAATAATTATACAAAATGAAATTAAAAAACTGGTCGAATTCCAAAATGCCATACCATTTGATAAAATAGACTCGCTAAATCCTGGAAGCGTAAATCCGGAAGTTCTTGAAGAAACTACAGGCTATCTGACATTTATCAAGCAGTTTTTTATTAATCTCGGAACTGAAGCAATGCAGCATAAGGATTATATTTATGATTCCATTTCAAAACGAATTGGGAGTGAAGAAATAATAAAACTTCGGGAAGATTACTACAATAATAAACTAGCCAGCATGGTTACCAACAAAACAGAAATCAAAAAAACTTATGAAGCTGATGATGAATTAGTGCGTAAAATGGATCCGATTTTTACCATGCCTGATAATAGATTTGGAAGAGCACAATTTTATGCACCCTATAAAATATTAAATCACCAGACAGTAAATACCTTATGGTTTAATATGGTAGTTATCTGGCTTGGTGCGGTATTTTTATATTTTACTCTGGTATTTGATATTTTAAGAAAAATGCTGATTTATTTCCGAAATATACGCCTAGCCCGCAAAACCTAGTCTTTAGAATTGCATTGGTTTTTAATATTAAGTAAAGTTTTATAGGGTCCACTTACAATGAACAGATTGATGATAGCTGCTGGTATATTTCCTTCCGGGTCACCATAAAATTGATACGTTATATCTACCATTTTTTTATCACTTTTCTTAAAGATCCATTTACCTTTTGCTTTTTTGATTCTTACAATATCTTCTTTTTCGGGTATTGCCCCGGGAACAGAGACCATGGTTGCCTCAAAATGCTCCTCAGTATTTTTTGTAATTATAAATTCAAATACTGCGTCCCTATCATTTAAGGGCCAGGGAACAGATGTTTTCATATAATCAATTCTTGTAGTTTCGGTA
>JAOZKQ010000706.1 GCA_029935275.1 Bacteroidales bacterium
CTTGGTTTTATTATATTTATGCTTCCCTTAAAGATTCCTGAATTATTAAATAAACCCCTGGAAGGACTTGGGAAAACCACTATTTATCTTTCCATGCTCTACATTGGGGCAATTCTTGCAGGGATAAAATGGAAAGATGCCATTCGGTCATGGCAGGCTTATTTTTTGGGATTGAATAAGCTACTATTAATTCCGATCTTCGGGATTTTAGTAATTGCAGGCCTGGGCAGGTATTTTTCTTTTGAACCCGGCAATCTTGCTGTCTCTGTTATAATTCTTGAAGTTTCCATGCCATGTATGGCAAATATCGTTGTTCTGGCAAGAATTTATGGGGCAGATGATAAAGTGGCTGCTAAAAATGTATTTATTACAACTATTTTAAGCATTTTTACATTGCCAGTCATTTATTATCTGCTGAACTACTTTTTTTAGTTTGATGTCCATAATGTCCGTTGTGTGTGTTATGCCTGCCTGCTGGTAGGTTTGTACTTATAGATTCCGAAATAACTGTTTGGAAGAGCATTGAAATTATTTCTATATGAGAAAGAAAATATTGGTAACTTATCGTATTCCTGAGGAAGGCCTGCTTGAGTTAAGGAAGCATTTTGAAGTGTATTACCCGGAAGAATTAAAAATACCATTTGAGGAGCTAAGTAATATTATTGAGAATTACGATGGTGTAATGGCTGTTTTTGGCAATCCATTTCCGGAAGAAATTCTTGAAAAAGCAATAAAATTAAAGATCATCAGTAACTATGGTGCAGGGGTAGATAATATTCCGCTTGACCTTGCCACACAAAAGGGTGTTTTAGTTACCAATACACCTGATGCAGTTACTGAATCTACTGCCGAACATACAATAGCATTAATGATGGCTTTGATGCGAAGAATTCCGGAATGTGACCGGAGACTCAGGCTGGGGGACATCCGTTGGGGGGTTATGGAAAATCTGGGTAGAAACCTGTTTGGCAAAACTCTAGGGATTCTGGGTTTAGGGAAAATTGGAAAAGCTACCGTAAAAAGAGCAAACGCTTTGGGAATGAAAGTTATATATTATCA
>JAOZKQ010000278.1 GCA_029935275.1 Bacteroidales bacterium
TTCAATATGCCTCAGACTTACATTTGGAATTTCCTAAAAACAAGGATTTTCTTTCTAAAAACCCTCTGAAACCTATCGGTGATGTATTGTTGTTGGCCGGAGATATTGTACCCTTTTCAGTAATGAATAATCATAAAGATTTCTTTAGCTATGTTTCCGATCATTTTGATTCAACATATTGGATTCCCGGTAACCACGAATACTACTATTTTGATTTGGCCGATAAGTACGGGACATTTCATGAGAAAATAAAGGACAATGTTCATTTATTGAACAATACAATCATACAAAACGGAAATGTAGATTTAATTTTCTCATCCCTATGGTCAAAAATAAGCCCAAACCATCAATGGCAGATAGAAATGAATTTGAGTGATTTTCAGGTAATAAAATACAAAGGCCATAAGCTTTCTTCTAAGCAATATAATCATATTCATAAAGAAAGTGTAAAATTTTTGAAGCAGGCACTTCACCATAAAAGCAGTAAAAGTATCGTTGTAAGCCATCACGTTCCGACTTTTTACAATTACCCTGAGAAGTATAAAGGAGATGCCCTGAATGAAGCATTTGCCACTGAGCTATTTGATTTAATTGAGGATTTTGGACCGGATTATTGGATTTATGGTCATACACATCACAATTCTGATGATTTTAGCATTGGAAATACACATTTATTAACAAATCAATTGGGCTATGTGAAGTATGGCGAACATAAATTATTTAATACAGAAAAGATAATCAGTTTATAAAATATAATAGACAAATGTCAATAAAACAAGCATTAGTAATTATTCTGGTGATCTTATTACCAGGAATAAATTCATATGGGAAAACCCCAAAACCAAATTTCATAATCTTTATCGCAGATGATGTTAGCTGGAATGATTTTGGATGTTATGGGAATAAACAGGTGCAAACTCCTAATATTGATAAACTGGCGGCAAATGGAATAAAATTCACCAACCTATATTTAACCGCAAGTTCTTGCAGCCCAAGCCGGAATAGTATAATCACCGGCAGATATCCTCATAATACAGGTGCTGCTGAACTACATACCGAGCCACCAATACAAATGATTTCTTTTCCTGAAATACTAAGGAAGAATAATTATTATTCCGTCCAGGCAGGGAAATTTCACATGGGAGAATATGCAAAGCGTGGCTTTGACATAGCTTATACCAACCGTGAAAATAATGGTGACGGAGGGGAAGAATTGTGGGTGAAATCAATAAAGGAAAGGCCAATGGAGAAACCCTTTTTCATGTGGTTTGCTTCCTTTGATGCACATCGTGGATGGGGACCAAATGAATTTACCGGAACCCATATCCCTGAACAAATCAATCCTCCGTTTTATCTGGCCAATGGAAGTGAGACCAAAGCTGATTTGGCAAAGTATTATGATGAAATCAAAAGGTTTGATTATTCTATTGGAGAGGTAATAAAAGAGTTGAACACCCAAAATATATTGGATAATACTGTGATAATCGTAATGGCTGATAACGGAAGACCATTCCCCCATAGTAAAACAAGGGTTAATGACCGGGGCATGAAAACTCCTTTTATAATACATTGGCCTGATAGAATTAAAAATAATGGCAGTAGCTGTAATAGCCTGGTGAGTGCTATAGATATTGCCCCTACAATTATGGCATTAGCAGGAATTGATGTCCTTGAGCAATTTCAGGGATTTAGCTTTGAAAGCTTAATTGATACCCCCGGTAGCAAATTTAGAAATTATGTATTTGCAGAACATAACTGGCATGATTATGAGGCCCATGAACGAATGTTACGAAATAAGGACTATATGTACATCTTAAATTCAAGACCTCTTGCACCACAGATGGGCCCCTTAGATGCAATTGGCAGTCCTTCTTTTAAAGAGTTGAAAATATTAAAAGATAGTGGAAAACTCTCAGCCATCCAGGCAGATGTATTTATGGTTCCCAGGCCAAATGAAGAATTATATGATTACCATCTTGATTCACTTCAATTATTAAATGTTTCTTCACTTCCCGAATATTCAAAAATACTGGTTGACCTTAGAAAAATACTTAAGGAATGGATGGAGGAAACCGGCGACAATATTCCGGTTAATCTTACAAAAAGCTGGTATTTCAGGGAGCCGGGCATTATGAAGACAAAGGATTATAATGTAAGAGGTGAAATGCCCGGTGAAAAGTTAAATTCTACGGAAAATAATAACAAGGGTAGGTTTTAAGGAAAAGTCGAAAAGTCAAAGGTCAAATGGCTGAAAGGTTGAAAGGTTGAAAAATAAAGTTACAAAAGTTTCGCACCTAAAGTTAGTTGTATGATATTAAATAAGTTATAAAATCCATAATTTTACTATATCCCTGATAATTAATTACTTAATATTTTCATTTTTGAACTTTTTACTTTGTGGTACTTTGTGCGTTCCTTAGTGTTCCTTTGTGGTAATAAAGAGAATCCAATTTTAACCACAAAGGTCCCAAAGGATATCACGAAGGATTCACGAAGCTTAACAATCTTAATATCTGTATATTATATCTAATTATTATACCTGCGAAACTTTAATAAAGTTATAATTAAATCCAATTATTTGGGGAGTTTTAACTGTATTTAATGGTTCATAACGGACATGGCAACAACTTACATACCGGAAATAATATATACTTTTGTGCATAATACCATAAGGTATAATACTAAAAGGTATAAAATTTACAGGAAATATGAACTACTGGATCCCGCTTTTGAATTCTGGTTTCTAAAACAGTTTTATAATATTGCGTATCCGGCAATATAGAGGCAAAAAAATATTTTATAAAAGTGAATAAAAAAGACGTCAACCTTATTTCATTATTTTAAAAGCCCTTCAATTTTCTCTGTTAAGCTACTGAACTTCCCCTCATCAAAGCCAACTTCAACAAAGGCTATCTTTCCTTCCTTATCAATAACATACATGGTGGGATATCCATTAATTTTATAGCTGATGTCAACCGATGGCTTAATTAATATAACATCATAACTGAGATCCCTTTTCCCAAGGAATTTATCTAAATTGTCCAGGCTCCGTGGCTGATTATCCACTGAGTTAAAACCAAATATTTTCAATCCCTGATCTTTGTATTTAGCATTAAGATCGGATAAGGCAGGCATGGCTTTAACACATGGAGGACAATGTGTGTACCAGAAATCAACGATAATAATATTTTTTTCAATATAATCTGCCAGTTTGAAATTTTCTCCGGTGGAATAATAATTTCCATCAAACAGAGGGGCTTTATCCCCAATATGGAGCATACTTTCAAGCCTGGAGACTTCTGAATTATTCCCATCACGTTCTACCGGGTTTTCTAACAAAACTTTCTTCTGTCGTTCTTTTAGTTCTGCAAGGTCAATATTATCAAATGCATAGTCGAAAAAATATAATTCCTCAACATAAACATGATCACTATTATTAGATTCCAGTTTAGCCCAAAGTGGGAACAGATTGCTTTCATCCAATACATAGGTATAATTCTTCATTTCACCGGTCTGACCAGCAGGGAATTTTATTATAAGTTTTGTACAAGTCTTCCCATCGTAAACAGTATCTGAAATAAATGTATTTATAGCCGGATCATCCACCTGTGTTGTCAGAATATCCGGATTCAGAAAAAGATCTATCCAATCTACTTCAGATATTAAAGCTTCCTCAAAATCAGAATATAAGATGGTTGTTTTTTTTGGTGGAATAGCAAGATAAAGGCTTCCTTCATCATAAATCATGTTGTAAGGCCGGTAATTATTATCGACCCAGACATAGCCATTCCTGAGAGAATCATTGCTGTCACGAATTAGCCAGACTTCAAAAGGGGTAATTGTCGTATCCGGCCTGTTTGAATAATAGGATTTTTCAGTAATTTTATAACTTACAGATT
>JAOZKQ010000279.1 GCA_029935275.1 Bacteroidales bacterium
TCTTTATAATCATCCAGTTTCCCAAGTTCCTCAGACATCTCACGAGAAGTTCTATACATCTCTGCTACCAAATCATCCGCATCCACCACCGTACCTTCTCTGGATTTCATTTTCCCCTCCGGAAGTTCAACCATACCATAAGAAAGGTGATAAAGCTTATCAGACCATGGGTAGCCCATCTTCTTCAATACAAGCTTCAATACCTGAAAATGATAATTCTGTTCATTGCCAACCACATATACATGCTCATCAAAATGATAATCCTGATATCTTAAAACGGCTGTACCCAAATCCTGGGTCATATAAACGGCCGTACCATCCGAACGAAGAAGCAGCTTCTCATCCAGTCCATCATCCTTCAGGTCAACCCAGACAGAGCCATCTTCTTTTTGAAACAAAACCCCCTTTTCCAGCGCCTCCTCAACAAGCAGTTTCCCCAATTTATAGGTATCCGATTCGTAATAAATTTTATCAAAACCAACACCTAATTCCCGATAGGTAATATCGAAACCATCATAAACCCAAGAATTCATAGTTTTCCAAACGGCTATTACTTCTTCATCACCCTGCTCCCACTTCAAAAGCATTTCCTGAGCCTCAAGAATTAAAGAGGCTTGCTTTTGGGCATTTTCTTCAGGCATACCTTTTTCCATCAGGGTACTTATCTCTTTTTTATACTCCTGATCAAATTTCACATAATAATCACCCACCAGGTGATCCCCTTTTTTACCGGAAGATTGAGGTGTCTCCCCCTTACCCCATTTTTGCCAGGCAAGCATAGATTTACAAATATGAATACCACGGTCGTTAACAATATTGGTTTTAACCACCTTATGGCCGTTTGCTTCGAGAATTCTGGAAACAGAGAACCCTAACAGATTATTCCGGATATGCCCCAGGTGCAGGGGTTTATTTGTATTTGGAGAGGAATACTCAACCATAAAAGGGTCACCAGCTACCTGCTCCTTTGCATAGCCATAATCAGTTTGTAAATAGATCTTTTGAAATATGGTTTGCCAGTAAACATTTTTAAGTTCCAGGTTAAGGAAGCCTTTTACAACATTGAAGGATTCCACAAGCTCCATGTTATCTTGAATAAATTCCCCAATCATTTCTCCGGTCTCTTCCGGTTTTTTCCTGGTTATTTTTAATAAAGGAAATACAACGATGGTTAAATCACCAATAAAATCCTTCCGGGTTTTCTGCACCTGTACCTGTCCCTCTGCAGGCCCGACTCCAAAAAGCTCTTTTACAGCAGTCTTAACTACCTGTATTATTGCAAGTTCAATATCGTACTTTATATCCTGGCCCATTCAGCTATTTCTTTAAAATTTCAAAGCGCAAAGATAATACACCCGATGTTAAAAACAGGATTGAAGGAAAGAATTATTTTCAATTTACTACCGAAAGAACTACTTCTCAGCAAACGAACACAAATACCCCAGCTTATACAATTGATATAAAAGAATGGAAGGCTGTTCTCCAAGCAGATTTTTCTCAAGTTGCTTTTTAAACATATCGAATTTCCATTTAAGGATTCCCTGCATCTTAAGTTTCCTGACACCTTCAAATCTCTTTAGTAAAGTATTATCACTGCTAAACTCCGGATCAAAGCCTGTTTTCTCAAACAGATTCCAAAGCCCTTCCACTCCTTTACATGTTTTCTCAATAAAATGCGCTGCATTATCTAATCCTAAATGAATCAATTGATTATCAATATGTAAAACCGGAATACTATTTTTCTTCAACTGGTAGCCAAAAAAAGTATCTTCATGACCGTAATCAATTATTCCCTCATCAAACCTAATTTTTAAAAACAGTTTTTTTTCAATAAGAAAACTGAAGCTTGAAAATGAAGCCCAGGGTCTCGATGCTCTTACAAAAGCAGGCTTTTCTTCTTTTTCCTTTCCATATTTCCATCTCAAAAGTTCAGATGAATTTTCCGGAGTGTCTTTCTGATAAGCTGTTCCTCCTACAATTACCTTGTATTTTCCCAATTGATCAAAATAGTTTTGCAAAAAACCAGAATCCTTAATTTTAGCATCAGAATCTATAAAAAGAAGGTTGGGATACCGGGACTTTTCAGCAAGCAGATTACGAATTGCCGAACGTCCGACTCTACTTTCTTTTCTTATAAACCGAACTATTGGATGATCTTCCAGCTTTTTATTTTCCAAATAAACATTCTCTTTTGATGCATCGTCCCCAATCCATATTTCCACAGGAAAGCTCACCCGTTTAGCCTGAAAAAGTAAATCTTCAATTAACTTTTTAATATCTTGACCGTAGTTTGGTATTAAAATTGATATCATAATGAAGAAAATGGAATGTTGGAAAAATGGAAGATTGGAAGGTTAGGATACTGGAAGAAAGGAATATTAGAATGGTGGAATGTTGGAATGTTGGAATAATATGTACCTGGCTCGAGATCTAGCCATTCAATTTCTTTCACTCTCCCTATTAAAAGCAATTGTAATTTCATATTCCAAAACATGTACAAAATAAAACTAATTAGTTTATTAATTTGAATAATAACAATTGTGCAAGGACAAACCTTTTTTATGGCAGACATGAAAGTTTAGTTTCTTCCTGTTAAATATTCCTTCTTCGTTTTGTATGATAAAATAACGAAGTATATTTGTGCTTTCCTAAAAAAAGAATAAAATGATTAAATACAAAAATTCAATATTGAGTCTGGCTATCCTGATTTCCATTTCATTCAACCTATTTTCCCAGGGACATAAAATTGATATTACTGTTAAGGGAATGGCAGATAGTACAATTTATGTTGCATACCACTATGGTAGCAAGAAATTTATTGCAGACACCCTTATTGCTGATCAGAACGGAAGCATCAAAGTTGAAGGAAAAGATCCCCTGCCCGGTGGTGTTTACCTGGTTGTTCTTCCGGGATTGAGATATTTTGAGATGCTAATAGGTGACGATCAGGAATTTTCAGTTACTGCAGGGGCAAGTGATTTTCTAAATACATTGTCTTTTACTGGCTCAGATGAAAATACTGCTTTTCTTGAATACCAGCGGTTTCTTGTAAAAACAAACAAGGAGAACCAGGAACTTAAGAAAGAACAAATTAAACACCTGAATAATACGGATTCACTCTTCATTATTCAGGATCAACTGGATAAAAATGATCAGAAAATAAAAGATTATGTTAAGGAAATAAACAAAAAGTTCCCCGGCACCTTCCTTGTTGACCTTCTAAATGCAATGACCCCTCCTGAAAAGCCGGAGATTACCATTCCGGGGGATATTGAAAACAGGGATTCAATAAGTATGATTTTAACTTATAATTTCCTGCGCGACCATTATTTCGACAATATAAACTTTGCCGATGAAAGACTTATCAGAACACCTGTACTGGAAGGTAAGATTGGACAATACTTAAACAACCTGCTTATACAAGTGCCTGATTCTGTGATACCGCCTCTCGACAGGCTCATTAGTATGGCAAGTGTGAATAATGAAATGTACAAGTATTTTGTAATTTTTGCCTTGAATAACTTTCTTGAAAGCAACATAATGGGTATGGACGAAGTTTTTGTACATGTAGCGGAAAAATACTATTTGAGCGGAGAAGCCCCATGGGCCGATTCAAACTATTTAGAGAAATTGTATCTAAGAGTGCTTAGTCTAAGGCCGAACCTTATAGGTAGAAAAGCACCAGACCTGAAAATGGAAACAATTACAGGAGAATGGGTTAGTCTTAATGAAGTTGATGCATACTTAACTATATTGTATTTTTGGGAACCTAATTGTGGATTTTGCAAAAAATCAACTCCACAGCTTCTTGAAATTTATAATAAATATAAAGAGAAAGGCCTGAAAGTATTTTCGGTGAATACCCAGGGAAATAAGGAAGAATGGGAAAAATATGT
>JAOZKQ010000280.1 GCA_029935275.1 Bacteroidales bacterium
TAGCTATTCAAAAATATTTTGGCGAAGTCAGATTGTTTATAATGCTTGTTCCCCTAGGGTTGGCAGAGTTTTTCATATACTTCTTAATATTTTATTGAATTATCCCGATAGTTCTTCAAAAATCTTAATCGTCTATGAAAAACACTGACAATCTTGATGCGAAGTAATTATTAGAAGTCCCCTAAATATTTTGCATGAACTTTTCATATGAAATAATTTGTTATAAGACAGGAAGGCCTTAAATTTGTAGTAATTTGGGAAAAGCAGCTATTTTATGAATACAGCACAATTAACAAAGATATTCCCGACTAGCCTGGTTAAGGATATTGATGCTTATACGATTGAACATGAGCCAATTGAATCCATTGATCTGATGGAGCGTGCAGCTGGCACAATTCATAAATGGATTTTGGGGCATTATGATAAGTCCCGCCCGGTTAAAGTCTTTGCGGGCACCGGTAATAATGGGGGAGATGCATTGGCTGTTTCCAGAATGTTAGCTGATAGTGGTTTTCTGGTGCGTGTGTTTTTTGTAAGCTTCTCTTCGAGAATTTCAAAAGATTGTGAACTTAACTATCGCCGGTTAAAAGAACAGGACATTGCTTTTACAACGGAGCTAAGAAATGAACTGGAATTCCCTTCTGTTCATAAAAAGGACCTGGTTTTAGACGGGATATTTGGTTCCGGCCTTACCCGGCCAGTTTCTGGTACTTATTTGAAATTGATCAAACATATAAATAAAAACGGTCCTGAAATTATTTCAATAGATATTCCATCGGGATTATTTGGGGAAAATAATTTAGAAAATATTGGAGAAGGTATCATTAAAGCACGATATACCCTGAGTTTTCAGTTCCCCAAACTTGCTTTTTTCTTTGCTGAGAATGAAAAAAATACCGGTAGGTGGGATGTTCTTCCTATTGGATTACACAAAACCATTATTCAACAGACAAATTCAAATTATTATTATGTAAAGCACGACTTTATAAAAACAAATAAAAAAGCCAGAACAAAGTTTAGCCATAAAGGAGATTTTGGCCATGCATTGCTTATTTCAGGTTGTTATGGGAAAATGGGGGCAGCTGTGCTTGCTGCCAGGGCTTGTCTTCGTACGGGTGTTGGCTTGCTTACCACCCATGTTCCGGGAAAAGGAATTGATATCCTGCAAACAACGGTTCCGGAGTCTATGCTAAGCATTGATCAGTCGGATATTTTATTTTCCAGACCACCGGCTGATATAGCAATGTATAGCAGCATTGGCATTGGCCCTGCAATTGGATGCAGGAATAATTCACAAAAGGGCTTACATGAACTTTTAGTGAATTTTAAAAAGCCAATGGTAATAGATGCTGATGGGGTTAATATTCTTGGTCAAAATCGCGAATGGCTTAAACTTCTGCCTGAAAATAGCATTTTAACTCCACATCCGAAAGAATTTGAAAGACTTACAGCTAAAGTTGGGACAGCTTATGAACGCCATTTGGTGCAAATAGAGTTTGCCAGGGAACATCAGGTAATTGTAGTACTTAAAGGAGCTTATACCTCCATTGTCTGCCCCGATGGGAAATGTTATTTTAATTCAACAGGGAATCCGGGTATGGCTACAGCAGGCAGCGGTGATGTACTTACCGGTATTATACTTTCCTTACTAAGCCAGGCTTATGAACCATGTATGGCTGCCTTACTTGGTGTATATCTACATGGGGCTGCTGGCGATATGGCAAAGGATGAAAACGGAGAAGAATCATTGATTGCATCCGATCTTATTGAAAATCTTGGTAAAGCTTTTTTAAAGATTGGAAATGATTAAAATTGCCAGATTGTTTTATTTCATTAATTTTGATTGTTCCATGTGGGAATTTGAAGTGAGTTGAATATTTTTTTAAACTTTTTAAGATATTGATGATGAATAAATTTAAATATTCCGGTGTTTTATTTTTTGCCTTGTTCTTTATGTCTTGCCTTACAGAGGAGAAGACTACCAGAACGGTAGTGCCGGTAAATGAAGAAAGTGTACCTGCTGATGCGATTATCTATTCATTGCCCATGTCGGTTATTAAAGTGGATATTCTAACTGAAAAGATAATTAAGAAAAGAGGTCCTTTGGCTGAGTATGGTAAAAGGTATCTTGGTCTGGAAGGCGGGGTTAAGGAAGATATCACTGAATGGACTTTTAAGGTTCAGAATGTTTCGACTTATGAAGAGTCAGATCCGGATCAGTATTATATGATTCAATCAAATGGGATGGTGAGATCAAATTTTCTTCGGTTATCAGAAAATGGACTGGTGCTGATGCCTGGTTATGGGGAATCAAGTTTTAAAAGTACTCTGCCTGACGAAGAAGTGGATAATAAAGTCTATTTCAAGGATATGACTATAAACCCTTATCACATGGAAAGATCGGATACTGTTTACAGTCTTATTGAGTCGGATACGGGTTTTGTAAAAGTTCCTCATGTTCAATTAAAAAGCCGGTTTAAAAACCTTAATGAAAAAGCTGCGGATGCTGCTGCTTTTATTATAAAAATCAGGAAGAGACGGTTTAAATTGTTGTCCGGACAGTATGATGTGTTCCCTGAGGGTATTGCACTTCAGTATGCAGTAAATGAACTTACCCGTCTCGAAAATGAATATATTTCTCTTTTTATTGGGAAAACCATTATAAAGCAATCTCAACACAGCTTTGAATTTATTCCGGATGGTAATCAAGCCGAACAGACTGATGTTCTTTTCAGGTTTTCTTTTTCTAAAGGGATTCTGGCAGTGAATGATTTAACCGGTAGCCCCGTTAGTATAAAAGTGGAGAAACAAAACCAGGATGAGCCATTTAAATCAATGAATGTAAATAATGATAATGCTGATATCTCTGAGCTTATATACAGGGTCCCTGTTTCTTGCAATATTGAATTGAATGATGAGACCCACTCGCTTGGAAAGTCAAAATTATTTATTTACCAGTTGGGGCCGCTTGTGCGTTTGCCTGATAATGTGGACCTTAGTCCGGAGTAGTAGTTGTGGCCACTGTCAGGCCTTGATGTTTAAGCCTTGATTTAAAACCCCAATTGTTTTTATAAACCAAAAGGTGGTTTTATAGCCGTGTTTCATTTAAGGAGCAAATATGGTTTACTCCCAAGTTCAACTTACTCAGTAGCCTTTCCTTTAAAATCTTTTAAGTAAGCCTGATAGTCAACGGTTTTATAACTGTCAGTGGAAAAAAAATTTAATATGGGCTCAAGATCCTTAGGTGTCATATATCCAGGTACAGAAGTTAACAGTTGCAGGTCTTCTGTAAGGTAAGCAGCAGAAGGGTATGACATTTTACCCTGCAATAATGCTGCTGCCAGTTGATGGGTACTGCGGGACCCTCCCTCATTAGTAAATGTTTTCCCACCAAAATCTATTGGTTTAGTTGATTCTGCATTAAATTTTACGGAGTAATATTTGGTGTTTAGAATTTCAACGATTACCGGATCAACAAAGGTCGTTTTATCCAGTTTTTTACACCAGCCGCACCAATCTGTATATACATCAATAAATATTTTTCTGGGATTTTCTTTATTTAAGGCAACGGCTTCTTCAAAACTATACCATTTTACTTTTTCCTGTGCATTGCTTAATGTTATAAATCCAAAAAGGAATAAACTTAAAATAAGAATTTTTCTCATAATTTCAATATTTTTATGTTGCAAAACATGTAATCAAAAAACATGCCAATATATGAATATAGATATATGTCTGTAAATATTTGCAAGATATCTGGTTTCCATCAGTAATGTTGTCATATAACTGACAGATAACAAAGTTTTTAAGAGTTTATGATAAATTTAGATTGTTTTAATTAAGGGGACTTCTATTAATTCCTTTCTTTCAAGAAACAAATATATTGAACAAGATGC
>JAOZKQ010000281.1 GCA_029935275.1 Bacteroidales bacterium
TATTTCGTTTTATCAAATAATACTTTTTGTATTTCTCCCCATGTAATCACATGTATATTATTCTCTTTAATCATCGATTGGATGGACTTGGAAGTTACAAAATCATAATCCCTTTGACGCCAAATAGAGTTAGTTACTGAATGATTTAAAGTAATGGCTTGTAACTCAGCATTGTTATAGGCCGGATGCAGAATTAATTGATTCAAGCCGGGTTTCATTTCTTCGAAAATCTTCCGATAATCTTTATCCCACTTTTCAGGTGGTAAGCCTCTCAAAAAAACCAGATTATCAAGAAACAACACATCTCTGTAATTTTCATCTTGCAACAGACTATACTTATTAGCCATATAACGGGAGAGCAAAACCGGTAGGTGGTAAGATTTGCCAAGTTTCAAAAAAAGATGTACAAGATCCAGCGTACTCAAAGTTGTTGCCATATGCGAATCAAGATGTGTTGGTTTTATTCCAAGAGCTATTGCCCTGTCGATTTGCGCTCTTAGTTCAGCTTCTACCTCTTTCAGATCAGACTGTTTTGCTGCCATCTTAGCGGTGCGGGGGAGATATCCTTGTTTATCAAGCAGTGAAGGAATCTTATCTGCCGGAAGTACCCCATTCCAACGGTAATTATCCCATTCTGCAGTAAGTGTAAAATGGATACCGACATCTACAGTTGGATGTTCTACTACCCATTTAACAAAAGCATCGCTCCAGGGGCAGGGCATCATTATACTGGCCGAAGAAACTGCGCCGGATTCTAAAGCTGCCTCTGTGGCAATATTTACAGAATTACACAACCCTGCATCATCTGCATGAATAATAAGTAACCTTGCATATTTTTCAAAACCAAGTTTCTCGGCAAGGGTAGTTTGGGCGTAAAGTTTACTGGCAAATAAAATTACCAGAATGATAAAAATACTAATTGTGCGTGTTTTCATTTTTCAAATTTAAATTTAATAAATCGTTATTATATACTATTTTCCCTCCAACCATGGTAAATTTTGTTTCTCAAGCCCCTTTACTTTTATTTGTTTCTTTGTTAAACGTTGCCCTGATTTTTTCAATGAACTATCCTGTTTTTCCCTATGCAATGAAAAGTCTATCGGGATGAAACTTTTACCATCCCAAAAACCACATACCAATAGCTTGAAACCAAGAATGTATAAATCCTTTACATGGTCATGTATATAACCAACCCCTTCAATACTTTTACCTGTTTTTTCAATGGGGCTATCATCAAATATCGTTGCTTTTATTTGTGAAACTGTTTTTTTTGCACCTTCAATTATTTCTATATCTTGTCCAACCAAATATTGAAACTGCTTTGCAATTGACAATAATAAATCACGCCAGTTTATTTTGGGGTTATTTTTAATATCGTAGTAAACATCTTTTTGACCATCCCCAGGTTTATTTAACCCGCTTTTAAACAATGCCAAAACACAAGCTGCCCCTACAAATGGCAATATCATTAAACCGGTTGCTATTGTTGATGCTAATATCCCGCTGCGTTTTACAAAATCAATTTCCCCAAATATTGATCTTATCCGGAATTTATCTATAACATCCGCAATGTTTTGGGTTAATTGCTCACTGCTTTTTGTTACTTTTCCTAATTGTTCAATTTTATTTGTACTTATATCTCGTTGCATATTTCTATTGTTTTTGCCATTTATTTTGTAACTATCTCAAGAATAGTTATATACAATGATATATGCAACTTTTTTTAACTATTTCTCCATATTTATCTTATTGGTTATTAAATCTTTATGAAGTACGAAACTTCAGTTAGTAATCTAAAGCTTTTTATAATTATTTCTTATTTAATGAAATTACAAAACAATACTATGTATGACTTTCATTACAATAACGCTCACATTAACAGCATCAGATGAGGGAAAGAACCTGGAATGCTTCATTTTCTATATGAAAGATCCAATTTCACCGGATACCTTCCAGCTTGTTTTTCCCACCAGGAGGCCAGTTCAGCCCGTAGCTTTTTCTCAACATCCAGATATGCGGTATGGCCATAAATGTTTTTGGTTTCAAGGGGATCTTTATCAAAATCATACAGTTCATAAATGGGTTCGCTGCCTTTTATGGATTGTCTGATTATTTTCAGTGAACCGGATCTGAGCATACAGAGGTTTTTTTCGGGATTATTCCCGTATATGGAGTACACCCTGTTTTCCCATCCAGAAGTAACGTTCCCCTCTATCAGGGGAAGGAGGCTTTCGGATTCCATCTGGGGGAGGTTTTTCCACTCTTTGTCCCCGGCAATGTCCAAGATAGTACCATATAGGTCAATGGAATTGACCAGTTCCTGCCTTATCCCTTTCACGCCTTGTCCTGCTGGTGGTTTGATGATTAACGGAACCTTGACACTTACATCGTACATCCCTGATTTAAAAAACGTTCCATAAGCGGTATTAAAGTCTCCATGGTCGGATAAAAATATAATCCATGTGTTTTCCCATAGCCCTTTTTCTTTCAGAAAGTCAAACATTTTTCCTAGATAGTGGTCTATCATTGATATTTGACCATAATAGGCTGCTGTGACTTCTTTATATTTACGGTCGTCCCATTGTGAATGCAGCCTCTTTGCCAGCTCGCCATGGTTCATTTGGAATATGGGGCTGTTTTCCATGTTGGCATGAAACCTGGGCCCAAGGGTTATATCTTCCGGTTTGTATATCGAATCCCACGGGGCGGGAGCCAAATATGGCTGATGTGGTCCAAAAAAGGATGTGAACAGGAAAAATGGTTTTTCGTGGCCGTAATTTTCGAGAAAATTTATTGATTCCTGTATTGTCCACGGGATATCATGCTGTTCTTCTGTCCTCCAGCCACTGCCCATGATAAATTTATAGATGCTGTCGGGGTAATAGCTTTCATCCTTGTCAAAAATCCCTACAAAATCAGTCTCGCTGTCTTTGAAATAGTTTTTCCTTAACCATTTAATATAGTCGGAATGTTTATCATCGTTGGCATATACCGAGTATGGGGCATCATTCAGTGCTTTGAAATCAAATCCAAATTTATCTTCTGCGGGAACAAAATGAAGTTTTCCGGCCATGCCCGTGTAATAACCCTGAGTCTGGAGCCGTACAGTTAGTAAGTAGTTGTCGATGTCCATTGTACCTGCTATCTTCTCTTTGAATGGAACAACATTTTGTACCACGCCATGGCCAGGCGGAAACAATCCGGTTTTTATTGATGCCCTTGACGGGGCGCAAACGGGGGAAGCGCAATATGTGTTTTTGAACAACAAACCTTCACGTGCCAACGCATCGAGGTTCGGGGTTTGGATAATCGTGTCGCCCATTGCACCAAACCTGTCGAAACGCATTTGGTCACACATTATCATGACAATATTTGGTTTTACCGGCTTTTTATCCTCCTTGCAAGAAAGGGTTACTATGAAGGGAACCAGCATTGTTAATACAAGTTTTATTTTCATTTATTTCAATATTAATTGATTGAAATTTTATTCCTAAAAAATTAAAATGGCTTCAATTTTTCAAAATCAGCATAAGAGGCTGACATGTATATTAAAATACAATACCCTACTAATACTTCCCAATCCTGTCTTTTGCTTTCACGAGCTGTTTTTTCCCATTAAAAAAATAAAAAGCGTCTTGTTCTTCTTGCTGAAAAACCCGGCAATAGTCAAAATAGGAATAGGCAGGTAGTTGATTATCCTTGGCAAAAACATCTCCGCCCCAAGTACTAGCTGACATACTGAAATATACCATTTGGTAAGCCGACGGCACCATCCTTGGGTTGTCCTTTTTATACAATCTCCTCGTGACTTTGCCATCCATGTAAAAGATCAGTTCTACCGGGGTCCATTCCAGGCCATAGACATGGTTTTTGTCCCGGTCTTCCAATAC
>JAOZKQ010000707.1 GCA_029935275.1 Bacteroidales bacterium
AAAGTCCGAAGAACTTATACTTCCAACCGGATTTTCAAGTATTGCAGTAGCTGACTCGCTTGGAAGGGGAAGACATCTGGTTGTACGCGACAATGGTGATATTTATCTTGCCCTCCGTGAGTTAGAGAATGATAATGGGATTGTTGCTCTCCGTGATACTGATGGCAATGGTTCTGCGGATGATATTAAGTACTTCGGGTCGTATCCGGGAACAGGCATAGGTATTCATAAAGGCTATCTGTATTTTGGATCTGATAAGGAGATAATGCGGTACAAATTAAAAGAAGGGGAGTTATTGCCTGATCAGAATCGCGAAGTAATTGTTACCGGTTTCCCCGATCAAAATCAACATGCTGTAAAACCTTTTACTTTTGATGGGAAAGGAAATATTTATGTAAATGTTGGCGCCCCTTCCAATGCATGCATGGAACAAATGCGTATTGCCGGTTCTAAAGGAATTTATCCATGCCCACAACTAAAAAGGCATGCAGGTATTTGGAGGTTTAAAGATGATGTTTTGGGTCAGGACCAGGTGAAAGATGGATATCGGTATGCAACGGGTATTAGAAATTCTGTTGCACTGGATTGGAATTCCAATATCAATCATTTATATGTGGTACAACATGGCCGCGATCAGCTTTCCCAGTTTTTCCCTGATTTGTATGATGAAGATGCAGGGGTTAATTTGCCTGCAGAGGAATTTTTTCTGGTCAACGATGGTTCTGATTTTGGGTGGCCATATTGTTATTATGATCCCTATTTAAAGAAAAAGGTACTTGCACCGGAATATGGTGGAGATGGAAAAACTACAGGTGAGTGTGAGGCTAAGGAATATCCTATTATGACTTTCCCGGCTCATGCAGCACCCAATGACATATTATTCTATTCAGGCAATCAGTTTCCGGAAAAGTATAAAAATGGGGCTTTCATTGCTTTCCATGGATCATGGAACAGGGCACCGCAGGAACAGGAGGGCTATTATGTGGTTTTTGTTCCCTTTGAAGGGGCTTATCCTTCAGGAGAATGGGAGATTTTTGCAGATGGTTTTGCCGG
>JAOZKQ010000282.1 GCA_029935275.1 Bacteroidales bacterium
CGTTTGCCAACATCTTGTTTGTTTTTTGGATGAATATCCTGAGCATTACCAATATCAATAGTTACAGCCATCCCTGTGTTTGGAAGGTCTAAAGCCATTGTTTGTGCTTCGCGAAGTTCTGCCCAGGCATCTTCTACTGGCTGTGGTTTAACTTTCATAAAATTTGCAAGCTGTACAAATATAAATGGAAAGTCACCCTGTCCCCATACATTGCGCCAATCATTAATCATAGTGCTGAATAGATTTCTATACTGATAGGCTCTTCCGGCATTGGATTCCCCCTGATACCAGATGGCCCCCTTTATTCCGTATGGTAAGAGTGGGTTTATCATTGCATTATATAGTACAGTTGGACGATTAACACCGGTATTTTGATCTAGCTTTTCAGGTAAATCTTTTCCCCCAATTTTTATTGGGTCAATTTTGTATTTCCAATTTCCAACTAGCGAAATAGAATTATCTTTAGAAGATAAATTCATCTCTTTAGCTGGACCATATATGCCACCAACATTCCCAATATCCAATACTTGCACAACAATTCTGTTTTGCCCGATATTAACAAGGGAGCCGGGAATCTTGTAATTTCGAGACTCCAGAACATCTGTTCCTCTTCCAACTCTTTCACCATTAAACCAGGTAATATCGTAATCATTTATTTTCCCTAAGGAAAGTAAAAGGTCTTCTCCTTTCCATGATTTTGGAACATTAATATCTTTGCTGAACCAAACCACTCCATCAACATATATTGCAAGGTCTTCCCAAACTGTTGGAAGTTTCATAGTTTTCCAATCAGCTGTGTTAAAATCAGGATTTTGGAAACCATGATTTAGTGTTCCTTTATCAATTAATACTTTTTCAATTTTATCGGGCCATTCCTCTCGTTTCTTTTTTGCGGCTACTAATTTTTCTTCATAGGTAGTTTCATCAGATTCAATGTATTTTATCATTTCTGTAAACTCCGGAATTTCTTTCAAGCTTGCTCCACTTGTCCATGCTTCAACAAGAGTACCACCCCATGCTGTTTGAATTAGTCCAATTGGAACATCTAATTCATTGTGAAGGTGGCGACCAAAAAAGTAAGCAACTGCTGAAAATCCTGAAATAGTTTTAGGTGAACATTCTGTCCAACCACTACTTGTAAAGTTTTCTTGCAGTGTGTTGGCCATAGATTTATCAACCATAAACAATCTGATATCTGGATAATTAGCATTTGCAACTTCCTCTTTCGAATTATAAACACTTGATCCCTCTAAATCAACAGCCATTTCCATATTGGATTGTCCGGAACATATCCAGACTTCACCAAGCATAACGTTTTTAATCGTGCGAGTTTCTTCTCCACTAATAACCAGTTCATAGGGACCACCAGCTGATACTGGAGACAAACTAACTTTCCAGTTTCCATCATCATCAACAATGGCTTTTTCCTGTTGCTCATTAAATGTCACAAGCACTTCACCACCGGGCTCAGCTTTTCCCCAAACCGGAATATCTTGCTTTTGTTGCAGGACCATATTATCAGTAAATAAAGGTAGTAATGAAATATTTTTAGCTGGTTTTTGACAGCCTGACATCATTACCAACAGGAGCATCGGAAGTACTATTAATGAGCTGATTGTTTTTCTTTGGATTATCTTTTCTTTCATAACGGTTTTCTTATTGGTTTTTGTGTTATGTATAGTTATTTTCCTAATCTACCATTCATCTGTACGAAATGGTGAAGCAGGCAGATCAGCTCCATTGTATAAATTGCAAATTGGATTATTGGCCCATGCATATCTCACAGCAACCGGATTTTTAACTTTAGAATTCCAGACAACTACTTCATTGCCATCTATTTTTGCTTCTGCCCAAAAGAATTTTTTATCTACACCGGCAATAGCAAACCCTTTAAGTTGTGTGTATCCTTTTATTTTTAAACCATTATTAGCATGGGTAAATTGAATTCGTATTTTGTTTCCTTCAATTTTTATTGATTGATACATAGGACCTGAATAGGGAATATCTTTCCCATAAACTGTTGCTAATGCATTTAATGCTAATCGCTTGCCAACATCTTGCTTGTTCGTAGGGTGAATATCTATAGCATCACCAATATCAATTGTTACAGCCATTCCTGTGTTTGGAAGTTCCAAAGCCATTGTTTGTGCTTCACGCAAATTTGCCCAGGGCTCATTTGACGGTTCATTTACTATCGGCATAAAATTAGCAAGTTGAACAAATAGAAATGGGAAATCGCCTTGTCCCCAAACTTCTCGCCAGTTAGTTATTAGGGTTTTAAATAATTTTCGATATTGGATTGCACGATCAGCATTCGATTCCCCCTGATACCAAATAGCGCCACGAATACCATATGGCAATAATGGTTTAATCATGCCATTATACAGTACCGTAGGTCTGTTTTGTTGAGCAACACCAGGCCAATTAGGTGGATGTGATAATATTAATGGCTCAAAGTTCTCCATTTTATATTTCCACTTTCCTACTAAAGAAATAGTTACCTCTTCTGAATATCCAATTGTTATATTCTCCGGCTCTCCATAAATCCCTCCATTATTCCCAATGTCAAGAATTAAAACGGTTATTTCATTTTTACCTTCTTTCAAAAGTTCCTTAGGAATTTTATAAGATCTAAACATTCCAACACCTGGCCTGCTTCCAACGAGCTTACCATTGAACCATGTAATATCAAAATCGTTTATAGGCCCCAAGTTTAGCGTTAAGTCTTTTCCTTGCCAGTCTTTTGAAATAGTGATATCTTTTTTTACCCACATAACCCCATCAAAATTAATATCCTGATCTTCCCAGGTTTTAGGCACATCTAATGTTTTCCATTTTTTACTATCAAAGCCATATTTATTATATCCATGTGCTAGAATTCCGGCATCATTAAGTTTTCCATTAACCTCATCTATCCATTTTTGTTGTGGCTTATTATAAGTTATTTTTTTTTCTCTCTCCCCCTGAGAGTTTAACTTTAAAGCATTAATTTCATCAATAAATTCGTTAATATTTTTTAATGAATTTGCATCTGTCCACGCTTCAACAACCGTACCTCCCCAAGCTGTTTCTATTAATCCTATTGGAACATTTAAATCCTTATGTAGCTTTCGACCAAACAAATATGCAACTGCCGAAAACTCAGAAATAGTTTGCGGGGAACATTCTTTCCAACCACTACCTGTAAAAGTTTCCAGTGGAGTATTGGACATCGCTTTATCAACCATGAACAATCTGATATTTGGATAATTAGCATTTGCAACTTCCTCCTTTGAGTTATCAATTCTCCCCCACTCTGCTTCAACTGCCATTTCCATATTTGACTGACCTGAGCATATCCAAACTTCACCAACCAATACATTTTTGATTCTAATCTCATCTTCTCCACTGATTATCAATTCAAAAGCCCCCCCTGCTTCTACCGGAGATAATTCAACACTCCATTTTCCATCATCGGCAGTAATTGCTTTTACCTGTTGTCCATTAAATGAAACAACTATTTCTCCACCGGGTTCTGCTGTTCCCCAAACCTGGATTTTCTGTTTTTGCTGTAAAACCATATTATCTGTAAACAGCGGGTTCAGAGTAATATTCTTTGCAGGCTGATGTGAATTCTGACAAGCCGAAATTGCAATCAGGTACAATAGAGAAATCAACATAATTGATTTCATTTTTTCTTTTTTCATAGTAATATCTATTTATTGGTTAAAAATAAGGCAGATCCCGGAATTGGCTTATAACTAATTTTATCAGAGCTATAATAGAGCAAAAGGGTTTTGCTTCCTCCACTTTGAAAATATTCTGCACGAATTGCATGTCTTCCTTTATTCAAATAAATTGTATTACCTAATTGTTTTGGGCCATGCTCTCCATCATTATCAACCAGAA
>JAOZKQ010000283.1 GCA_029935275.1 Bacteroidales bacterium
GCCATTATCACAGCAATTATTAAAGCTACAGCTGCTGATATCCTTCCAACATTAACCGTTTGTTTATCTGTTGCATTTTTATTAATATAAGGCCTGTAAATATCCATTGTAAAAATAGTAGAGGTGGAATTCAGCATAGATGCCAATGATGAAACTATAGCTGCCATTAATGCTGCGACAACCACTCCCTTCAAACCATTTGGAATAAAAGTACTGATCAGCCATGGATAGGATTTGTCATAGTTTATAGTACCATCAGCTTTGAGAAAAGCTTCTTTCACTCCGTCAATAGCCGCAGTACCTTCCGGATCAGTAAACATTATATATGCAATTATTCCCGGAACAACCACAAAAAATGGAATAAGAAGTTTTAAAAATGCGGCAAAGACAATACCACGCTGAGCTTCCTTTAATGATTTGGCCGCAAGGGTTCTTTGAATAATGTACTGATTAAAACCCCAGTAATACAAATTAGCAACCCACATTCCCCCGATTAAAACTGCAACACCAGGCAAATTAAAAAATTCAGGATTATCACGACTAAGGATCATATGAAATTTTTCCTCTGCATGTGTATAAACATGCTCCATTCCATGAAAAATACCACCATCAGGTGTAACGTGTTGCAAAGCAATAACAGTAGTGATCATTCCTCCTAATACAAGAAAGACAACCTGAATAACATCTGTCCAGGCAACGGCTGCCAAACCACCGTAAAGAGAATATGCAGCTGCAACAAATGCCAGGCCAACTATGGCATATATCAATAAGCTTCCATCTCCGTTACCAATGATGGTATCAATAGCTTTTGCCCCAAGAAAGAGAACGCTTGTAATATTTACAAAAACAAATAAAGCAATCCAGAAAATAGCCAGGATGGTTTTAAGGTTTGTACTGTACCTTTTTTCAATAAACTCAGGGATGGTATAAAGTTTCTTCTCAATAAATACCGGAAGAAAATACTTCCCTACGATTATAAGGGTAATTGCTGCCATCCATTCGTAGGTAGCAATTGCCAGGCCAATGGCAAAGCCGGAACCAGACATGCCAATGAACTGTTCTGCTGAAATATTTGCAGCGATCAGTGAAGCCCCTACAGCCCACCATGGAAGTGATTTACTTGCCAGAAAATAATCCTCAGCATTCTTCTGATGCCCTTTCTTATCTCTTGAAACCCACAGGCCAACAAAAACAATAAGAATTCCATAAGCAATGAAAATTGAATAGTCCAGGATGGAAAAGTTTGATTCCATTTTTAAAAGTTTTAAGGTTTATTAAGTTCCAAATGTAGTAATTTGAAAAAACTAAAATCCGTAATTAAACAATTTATAACTATTTTAAATAATTTCCTGCCTTTTAATAACAGCCAAATTGGAAAGCCAAAAAACAATTATTATAACTCTCTGGTTCCTTCCCCTACCTCAGGAAGATAAAAATCAGGCTCTAAACCTGTAATCTTTGTATAACTCTCACCAATTTCTTCACAAAATTGATCAACCCGGCTTTCTTCCACCAAACTTACCGTGCATCCTCCAAAACCGGCCCCGGTCATCCTTGACCCAATAACCCCCGTTACTTTTCTGGATTCATCAACCAGGGTATCAAGTTCATAGCCCGTTACCTCGTAATCATACCTTAAGGAGTCGTGTGATTCGTTCATTAACCTGCCAAATTCTTCCAGCTTTCCCTCTTTAAGGGCCGGAACAGCTTTTAAAACACGATCATTTTCTGAAATAACATGCTTTGCTCTCTTTCTTATGGTTTCATCGGGTATTAATGATTCCCGCCTTTTAAATTCATCCAGGGTCAATTCACTCAGGTTTTGAATTGGTTTTTCTTTGCTTAGATACTTAACAGCTATTTCACATTCCTTTCTTCTTTCATTGTACTTGGAGTCGGTAAGTCCTCGTCGCTTGTTTGTATTCACAATTACCAAACGGTAATTTTTAGTATCTAAAGGCACCAGTTCATAATCCAAAGTTTCACAATTCAGGAAAAGGGCCTTATCCTTTTTTCCCATCCCTACCGCAAACTGGTCCATAATCCCACAGTTCATTCCTACAAACTCATTTTCTGCTTTCTGAGATAATTTCACAAGATCAATCACCAGCAAATTCCCCTTCCATAGTTTATTCAGGGCATAAGAAGTAACTAATTCAATAGAAGCTGAAGATGACAGGCCTGCACCATTTGGTATATCACCGGCATACAATAATTGTCCTCCCTTTGGCACAATACCGTTTTTCTTTAATTGATCAATCACACCCAAGGGATAGTTTACCCATTCTTCACCTTTTTTAATTCCAAGCTCATCCAGGGCTATAGTCCCTTTCCAGTCCATATTGACAGAAGCAAATTGAATAAAATCATCATTTGTTTCCCTGATAAGCAGATAAGTTCCATAATTCAAAGCACATGGAAAAACATAACCTCCGTTATAATCGGTATGTTCACCAATAAGGTTTACCCTGCCGGGAGCAAAAAACAAGCGGGGTTCCTGTTCCGGGTTCCCGTATATTTCAAAAAATTTCTTTTTTAAAGAATCTGGATTTATCATTATAATTCAGCTTTATTAATACAAAAGATGACTATATCTACCCCTATTTCCCCATCAAGCTAATAACATTAGCTGCCATTACTTTTATACCGGTTTCAATAGTTATTGCGTAATCGGGGTTCAAATTTGGCGAATGTAATGGTGGAGGGTTTTCTCCACGATCATTTAATTCTTTCATAAGTTCAGGATTGGTACTACCCAACCATATCAAACAAATGGGAACGTTTTCAGGCGTTCGCCCGTATTTGCCAAAATCCTCTCCAACCATAGCAGGATTGGTTTTAACAATATTTTCAATTCCAATAATTTCAGATGCAAACCCTTTGATTCTTTCACTTAATTCCGGGTTATTTAAAACCGGGGGCGTTTCAACGGGCGAAACAAAAACAACAGGAAGATTATCATCAGGCATACCAGCCATTTGTGCAGATGATTTGCTAATACGCCTAATAGCAGCAATTACCTTTTCAATGGCTTCATCAGAATAGTAGCGTAAAGTAAGTTCCATTTTTACTTTATCAGGAATAATATTAGGGCGTGTGCCACCATGGATGGAACCAACAGTAACAACAATGGGTTCCAGGGGACTAATTTCACGACTTACAATAGTCTGTAAATCCAGTACAATACGCGAGGCAATTACAATTGGATCGATACATTTCTCAGGATAAGCTCCGTGCCCGCCTTCTCCGTAAACCGTAATTTCAACAGTTTTTACTCCGGCAAAAACGGGACCACCCACCAGACCAATTTTCCCTGATTCCAATTCAGGGTTGATATGGTATGCAAGGGCATAATCGGGGGTAGGAAACTTTATAAATAAGCCGGCATCTATAGCCTCTCCTGCCCCTGCACTAAATTCTTCAGCCTGTTGCGCAATTACTAAAAGTGTTCCACTCCATTCATCTTTTAAAGCTATCAATGTATGTATAGTCCCTGCCCACACCGACATATGAATATCATGACCGCAAGCATGCATTACCGAAACCTCATCGCCATTTTTCGTTTTTGCCTTTTTGGTACTGGCAAATTCAAAATTTGTTTTCTCATTTATCGGTAAGGCATCCATATCTGTTCGAAGCATAATCACCGGACCAACTCCATTCTTAAAAACTCCAACAACACTATTACCTCCAAAATTCTCTATTACTTCAAAACCTGCTTTCTTTAGTTCGGCAACCATTCGCTTTGAAGTCTCAAATTCCTGAAACGACAACTCAGGATTTTGGTGCAGATGTTTACAAAGTTCAAGTGAAGAAATAGCTTGATGCTTTGCTTCCCTTTCTATTTTATCAGAAATTTGTGAGAAAGCACTTAAA
>JAOZKQ010000284.1 GCA_029935275.1 Bacteroidales bacterium
TCTGTAATTTATTAATAGTTTCTGTCTTCATTAAACCACCAATATCAGCCTCTTCCAGAATTCTACGATTATCTTCCTCAAGCAATCTTATTTTTAATTCCTGTACATACTCATTCTTAACTTCCTGCTGTTTTAATGTATTCAGGCACAAATTAGTCACCATTTTATGTAAATAAGCTTTGAAAGAAGAATGAATCACAAGGGTTTCTCTCTTTTCCCATACCTTTATAAATACATTTTGAACAATATCTTCTGCGTCATCAGGATCAGAGATGTATCTTCTTGAACACTCATATAAAGGAGTATGGAATTCTGAAAAGATCCTGCTAAATCCTTCCACATCCCCCTTTTTAAGAATATTACCTATTTTAAGATTATTCATATATCCCTTTACCAGCACATTACTTTGTAAAAGTATAAAAAATAAGGTTTAAAATTAAATACCGAAAATCCATATTCCATTAATGGCATTTCTTTGACAATTAATAAATTATTCATTGAGATTCCGGTTGTAATTAAGCTAGCTTTTAGTTAAGTATTCCCCCATTAAATCCCATCAGGAGATTTATAAAGTCCAAACTCTGCCAGGGCAGACTTTGCACGGGATTGTAGCACGGTCAGTCGCACCTGATCTGTGGTAACTTCCGAAAACCTGAGCAATCGTTTATAACCGATAGTCGTTCCTTCTGTAATGAGCTTCCAGTTTCCATTAATCATTGCTTCAAGTTTAAATCTTTCTACCCGCTGGCCCAGGGTAATTTTCTCCTGCAACAATAAACGGTCAAAAGTTTTTTTACCATCCAGGGCAAATTCTAAGCCAGGCGTTACTTCATCTGCCATCCAGTATGTATTATAATCACCATCAATAAGGGACTCCACTTCAATGGCAGTTAGAGATTTCTTGCACTTTATCCGGGAATTGGCGGCCAGGTTTACCCTAAAAGTCTCATCAATTATTTTTTTCATTCCCATTAGGTTTTCAATGTCATTCTCATGAATCAGTCCCCTCTTATCAGGGGGAAGGTTCAATAAGAGAAGAGAATTCCTCCCAACTGAACTGTAATAAATATCAACCAGTTTTTCAGGTGTTTTTACCTGCGAATCCTGACTTTCGTGATAATACCAGCCGGGACGAATTGAAACATCAACTTCTGAAGGATACCAGATCAGAGCAGGGGCATCGATTATCTTTTCGCGACTTCCAAGATCCTTTTGCATACGATCACCTGTTGGAATAAAAATTCCTGAGTCGATTTCATTCTGAGAATTTTCAATAATCTTTTGCTGCTCTTTTTGCCCAACAGGAACCACACTCCACTCAGTTGCCCGGCCATAGCCTGATTCTGTTCCCACCCAACGGACATCCGGCCCCATTATTGCAATTACAGCACTGGGTTGTAACTTTCTTATCGTTTGATAATAACTTTCAAAATCATATACCTGTTTTTTTCCATTAGGCCCCTCTCCACATGCTCCATCAAACCAAACTTCAGCAACCGGCCCGTAATTTGTTAAAAGCTCTGTTAGCTGATTGATAAAAAAACCGTTGTACTCATCTGTACCATAAATAGGACTATTCATATCCCAGGGAGACAGATATACACCTAATTTCAGACCAAATTCTTTACATGCATCAGCCAGATCTTTTACTATATCACCTTTCCCATCTTTCCAGGGTGAAGAAGCAACCGAAAAGTCAGTATATTCTGAAGGCCATAAACAGAAGCCATCATGGTGCTTACAGGTTAAAAGCATTAATTTCATACCTGCATTTTTGGCTACTTTACACCATTGGCGGGCATCTAATCCGATCGGATTGAAAATTTCCGGATTTTCTTTACCTGTACCCCATTCCCTATCGGTAAAGGTATTTATTCCAAAACATATAAAAGCGGTAAACTCCAGTTCCTGCCATGCCATTTGCCTAGTGTCTGGCTTAACATTGGCAGCTTTTCTAATGATCTCATCCCTTGAGTCAGTTGGCAATATTTCCACATAATTCCCCTTTTCTGAATCAATAACCTGAGCCCTGGAAGACATACTGATTATTGCCATAAAGAATATGATGTGAATTTTTACAATTTTATTCATTTGTGCATGATCATTTAGTTTCAAATTGCTCAGGTTTAACATCTTCGATAATTTTCAATGATGGAATATTGCCCACATTTTGCAATATAGTGACGATAATTTAATCTATTCAGGTTTCTTCTGTTAGTTTAATTTTCGTCTCCTGATATGTATTTCCCAACTTTTAAAAGTGTTTTTACATCAATATCACGAATTTTTCCCTCATAATCCGGCCCCACATCAATAGAGAAAATATTTCTATATTTTACCGCACCCAGGTAATCTTTGTATAAATCTTCAGGAGATTTGCAGAGATTATCATGCTTTGGCAGGGAATAAAACCAGTCGGCCCCACCTTCATGCTTAGGTAAAATAGGATAGGTAAATTCTGCTACCAGGTATTCTTTATAGTTTGCCTCAGCATCTTTATTATATTTAGTAGTAGATGCATCACCAATTTCACCTGGTTTGCCTCTTTCTCTTAATGATAACCTTCCCTCAGCTTCCCCATGATTAAATCCCACAAAGCAATTGGGTTGAAACTGATGTATAAATTCCACGGTCTCTTTGTGAGATAAGCCACCATCGCCAACTGCATGATCCATCCAGAAAAACTCAATAGGCCCATATTGAGTACACAATTCTTCCAGCTGGGCTTTTTTCATATCTGGGTTTTTACCTACCCCTGCTCCCCAGCCTTTCCCGTCAGCAGCACCCGGCCAGTTCCAGTCGCCTTCGGAGAAATAAAGCGCCAGCTTAATCCCATATTTATCACATGATTTGCGAAGTTTCGCAATCACGTCAATCCCCAATGGGCTATTTGTTACTTTTTTATCGGTAGTTTTGGTATCCCACAAACAAAATCCGTCATGGTGTTTGGAAAGAAACAGGATGTAGCCCATACCTGCATCCCTGGCTACTTTGCACCATTGGTCAGTGACACAGCCGGTCGCTTTAAAATAGGTCGCATCCTTATCCAGAGTTGGTGTCCACTCACTGCCGTAAAAAGTACTAAACGACCAGCAAATGAACATACCGAATTTCATATCCTTAATTTGTTCTGCTCGCAGATTATCGTCTATCTTGATTGTGTAATCAACAGATTGCCCATTAACTTGCACAATCAGCAATATTCCAATAAATACTATAATTAATTTTTTTTTAACCATCATAATATGACATACTTTTATTTATAAAATAGTCTGAAAATCACTTTATTAAACCCTCTAAGTAATAATTCTCAAATGATAATAACAAGTAAACAGGCTATTTTAGGGTCAGTCTAAATTGTCTTCTGGGTTTTTTAAAATTCACGGGGAAATAACAGCGATTATAAATGCTGTGCCTGGCAATCAATCTCCATATTTCAAACGAGCTGTTCATAGATAATATTGAAAGTTAAATAATTCTTAGTATCTTCATTGTTTGAATTTTCTTGTAAACCCAATTATTTAGCTATGAAGTTAAAAATAAGCCTGGCCGTTATTTTAATAACGACTGTTCTGGTTTTTGGACAAAGCCAAACTTTGCAAATATCCTGGCCTCAGGTAACAGATTCTACTGACCTGGTTGATACACACTCAAAACCAATTAATTTCCAGCTTAAAAAAAACTACTATTTTCAGTCCATTGGAGTTGGTATTGGAAATAAATTTGACGGAGCCCGCTTAAACCAGGTTCGCCTACTTAATGACAGTACACTTTCTGTCCTGATCAGCCCTGAAAACTACCCGATTAACATGAGTCCATGGTATGCATTTAAGGTATGGGCAGAAAAAGAAAAGAACCTGTATATTCAGTTGC
>JAOZKQ010000036.1 GCA_029935275.1 Bacteroidales bacterium
CTACATTCTCTAATCAGGAAAGTCGGGATGCACATTGGAACACATTCAGGGAATCCCCTGAATGGAATGAAATGAAGACCTTGCCCCAATACCAGAATAATGTTTCCCATGCAGATATCATGTTCCTTTATCCAACCGAGTATTCCGATTATTGAGTTCCTTTTACTTTTAACCGGTTTAAAAAGGGTCCAAACTGAAGATGAAAATAATAATACTACTTAATTTAATATTTACATTTTTAATACTGCCTGTTTTCGTATCCGGACAAAAAGATTATCAAGCCGGCTACATCATTACAAATAAAAATGACACCTTAATAGGGAAAGTGAAAGACAGAAAATCACCCCCATTCGGAAAACTTTATAAAAAAATACGTTTCAATAAGAACAGACTTACAAAGAGAAAATACGGACCCCATCAAATTATTGCCTACAGACAGGGAGATAATCAATTTGAAAGTTTATGGATAGATGTATCTCAGAATATTTTTAAAGAGATATATACGAGTGTTCCAGACTTTGGGGAAAAAAGTTTTATGAAAGTAATCGTTAAAGGATATCTTACATATTATCATTGGGAATTTCAAGATTATGAATCTGATTATATTGATGAAATAAGTCTCTTTAAAAGGACTAATGAGTCTTCCTTAGCCCGTGTTACCCAGGGTATTTTCGGATTGAAGAAAAAGCGTTTGGCAGAATATTTTCAGGATTGTCCTGAGCTGATTAATAAAATTGAAAAAGGGGAATTAACAAATCCTGTTGAAATTGCAATATTTTACAATAACTGGAAAGAAAACAATCCCTAAGCTGGATAAACCAGAAAAGACGAATCTCAAACCTGCCTTCGCCGAAGCGGCTACGCGCAGGCAGGTAAATTCCCTATTTCGAACTTCGGTTAGAAGTAAAAAAGAATAGGGGTTTCCCCCGAGAAGAAAATCCCTATTCAAGATATGTTAATACTTTTAAGCTCTGATCCGCATCTTATAGAAAGAACGGTAAACAAAGTACAGTGCAACCGCAAGGAATGCCACTCCAAAGTAAGGGGCTAAATTTCTAAAATGCTCACTTATGGCAATCTCCATAGCCAGTAAACCAAAAAGTGTAGAAAACTTAATTATAGGGTTTAAGGCTACAGAAGAAGTATCTTTATAGGGGTCACCTACCGTATCACCAACAATGACAGCATCATGCAGTGTTGTTCCTTTTTCTTTCATATCTACCTCAACAATCTTTTTAGCATTATCCCAGGCCCCCCCGGCGTTGGCCATAAATATGGCCTGATAAAGCCCGAAAAAGGCTATTGCAAGCAAGTAGCTTATAAACATCGAAACAGGCATGGCATGGTTTATAAGTTCTGCTTTATCCATATCTGCTGTAAGTCCGGAAGGTGCAGAAAGGAATGCAAATGCCAAAGCAAATGAGAATATTGCTATAAAGATATTCCACATACCTTTTTGAGCATAAATAGTACAAATTTTCACAACCGCCTTTGATTTCTCAACATCGGCTTTCTTTGGGGCATTTGGATCAAGGTTAATATTATGCTTAATAAACTCAACGGCACGGGCAGCACCAGTTGTAACAGCTTGTATTGAAGCGCCCGTAAACCAATAAATAACTGCACCACCCAATAAGAAACCAATAATAGTATATGGATTCAATAGATTTAAAACTTCAGAAGGCTCGATATGCAAGGTGTGTTCAATAACCAAAATCAAAGCAAATATCATAGTCGTAGCACCAACAACAGCTGTACCAATCAGAACAGGTTTGGCAGTGGCTTTAAATGTATTACCTGCACCATCATTAGCTTCAAGGTAATGTTTTGACTTTTCAAAGTCAGGGGTAAAACCAAATTCTTTTTCAATTTCGGGGGTAACTTCTTTTTGATTCTCTTCAATCAAAGAAAGCTCGTATATTGATTGAGCATTGTCGGTTACAGGGCCATAACTATCAACAGCAATGGTTACAGGACCCATGCCCAACATACCAAATGCCACGAGGCCAAAAGCAAAGATAGAAGGATAAATCATTATATCACCAAGTCCGAATGTGCTGGCAAAATAAGCAATAAACATAAGAGAAGCAAAAACCATCCCTTTCCAGAATGCGCTGAAGTTACCAGCAACAAGTCCAGAAAGTATATTCAATGATGCACCACCTTCCTGGGATGCCACAACCACTTCTTTTACATGGGTTGACTTAGGGCTTGTAAATAGCTTGGTAAATTCGGGAATCAATGCTGCGCCAAGCGTTCCAGCACTAATAATTACTGAAAGAGAAATCCACAAATCATTTGGTAAATTTTTAATAGTTAAATAACTTACTACAAAAGTAACAGCAATTGACAGTAGGGATGTAATCCATATCAATGAGGTTAGAGGCTTTTCAAAATCAAGCTCATCTACATTTTGATATTTTGCTTTGGTAATTGCAGCATTAATCCAAAATGAAACTATTGATGTAACAATCATAAGAATACGCATGACAAATATCCATGTAAGTAATTCAACTTTATTGGCTTCACCAACTATGGTATCGGGTAGGGCAAGAAGAATAAATGAAATCAAAGCCACACCTGTTACACCGTAAGTTTCAAATCCGTCAGCAGTTGGTCCTACACTATCACCGGCATTATCACCCACACAGTCCGCAATGGTACCCGGGTTACGTGGGTCATCTTCTCCAATCTTAAAAATAACTTTCATTAAGTCAGAACCAATATCTGCAATTTTTGTAAAAATACCACCTGCAATCCTCAGAACCGATGCACCTAATGATTCACCAATTGCAAAGCCAATAAAGCTGGCACCTGCATATTCACCTGGTACAAATAACAGTATGATGAGCATCATAATCAGCTCCAGGGAAATTAGTACAACACCGATACTCATTCCCGCATTTAGAGGAATGTTAAGCAGCTTAATCGGTTTCCTTTCCAAAGAAGCAAAAGCCATTCGTGAGTTGGCAAGGGTGTTCATCCTGATTCCAAACCAGGCAACACTGTATGATCCGAGTATGCCGATTACTGTCCAGCCAAGGATCATCAATACACCACCAACACCAAATAGGTGCTCACCGGTTTCAGGGTCAACTGAAAGCCAGCCAAAATAAAAAGCCACAGCAGAACCAATAAAAACAAACAGAATTGCAAGGAATTTACCCTGTTCAATCAGATAAATTTTTGCAGTTTCAAAAATAACCTGAGCAACATCAAGCATTGATTTATGGGCCCTTATTTTTTTAACTTGCACAAACTGGTATAAGCCAAACATAAATCCAGCAAATGTAATCAGGAACCCCCAGTACAAAACGGTTTGGGACTTAACTCCGTCTGGGATAACCAGGTCTGCCTCACTGGCATAAGACAGGGCCGGAACCAGGCTTAAAACAAGGAACAAAAGCAAATTTCTCTTTTTCATATGAATTAATTAAAGGATTAAATGATAAAAACACACTAAGGTGAAATAAATTGGGAACAAATATATAACTTTTTTGTTTATTGTTTTTTTTATAACAATCTTTTTTTATCCACAATGAAAGATTGCATCATGAAGGTTTGGTGTGAGTAGAAAGAAATTTATCCTTTTTAATTTATCGGCTATTAACTATTTCTAAAACCTTATTTTTTTGCCAAAAAGACCATATGGTTCAATCCAAACCGAAGTTCCGCATAGCTATAATCCTTACCTAAAGCTTCTTTTGCCGGTGTAAGATTTTTGGTTTCAACATTTTCAAAATACTTCATTATTTTATTAAGTTTATCATCAGGTAAAAACAAGCTGACATCCAGCTCTCCCTTAGCCACAAAATGAGCCAGGTGCCCTTCAATTGTTGTTGGTGACATAGCCCGTTCTTCCGCAATTTCCAGAATCGTTTTATCTGACTTAAAAAGCTGATAACTTATATCTTTTGTGTCTTCTTTAGGCTGTTTTGGTTCACCGGATTTGTGCTTTCTTTTTGATTTCATTTTTAGGGGAACTTCCATCCTGTCCACATTGTTTTCCTGACAATAGACATCAATTATCTCAATTATCTCAGCGCCAAACTGATTTACTTTTTTGCTTCCAAGTCCATTAATCTGAGTTAGAGTTTGAGATTCTACCGGTAAATAATTTACAAGTTCAATCAATGCCTTTTGAGAAAAAATCATATAAGCCGGTACACCCATCTCCCCGGCTTTTTCAATTCGATACAAACGAAGTATATTATAAAGTTCCGGATGGGGGATGCTTTCAGAACTTAACACCTCTTCAAACTTCCGGGGCTTTGAGGGTTTTATTTTTTCAATGACTGCTATTGCACGGGCATCCAGTATTTTCTTCACCTGAAAACCTTCTCTGCATGCTTCAAAACAAACAAATTTGAGATTTGCTTCTTCAGAAAGACGGGAAGTTGTAGCATTTAGTTGTTTACGCAAAGCCTTATTGTCAATATCTAAATCTGCCCTGGCAATTTTTTCAATTAATATTGTTTTTACCTTTTCACTAAAATAAACAGCTGCTTTTGAGATCCGCTCCTGCAATTTGGTGTTTAGTTCAACATCTGGCTGTATGGATAAAAACTTTGCAATCTGAAGCCTGAACTTTTCTGCTACCTCAACTAAATCAGTTACAACAGAAGCATGGATTTGTTTAAAATAATCGACAATAGCTGCCGGCACACTGGATGTATTTTCCCTCATCAACTTATTTATTGAATTTACCAACATCATGGTGTGATTAAACCGAAAAAGGTCCATCAATAGTTCCTGCTGATAAGCTAGCCTGGCATCATTCAATTCTTTTGTGCCGGGTTGATTTTCCTCTATCTCATGAATAAAACCACTCACCGTACCATCATTGATTATGCTGCGACTGGAAATGGGAGTACTTAGCACCATACCCTCCAGTGTTTTGCAACGACTAAGGGCAACATAAACCTGACCATGTGCAAAAGATGCCTCAGCATCTATAATTGCCCGTTCAAAAGTCAAACCCTGGCTTTTATGTATAGTAATTGCCCATGCCAGTTTAAGTGGAAATTGAAGGAAAGAACCCTCGACTGTTTCTTTTATCTCTGAAGTTTCTTTATCAATAGTATATTTTATATTCTCCCAAAGCAAGGGAGTTACCTCAATTTCACTCTCTTCATCGGGGCAATGCACAAAAATAACATCATCGCTAATACTGGTTATTTCTCCAATTTTCCCATTATAAAATAGTTTTTCAGGCGAGGGGTCATTTTTCACAAACATAACCTGAGCACCGATTTTCAATTTCAGTTCAAAATCTGTAGGAAAGGAATACTCCGGGAACTTGCCTTCTGTTAAGGCATTGAAAACTTGCTCTTCAGAAGCAAGTTGTTTCAATTTCGTATCATTAATCCGGTGTGCATGTGCGTTATGCGTACAAAGGGTAATATAACCTTCTTCTGTTTCGGGTTTGAAATCCGGAATATAACGTTGGTTCAGGGTAGTGAGTGCATTTTGATCAAGCTTGTTGTCCCTAACCTTGTTTAAAATTGAAATGAACTTATTGTCCTGTTGCCTGTAAACATGGAGAAGCTCAATACTCACGTAAGAAGTCTCACGTAAAACCTTACTGCTAAAGAAATAAACCGTATCGTAAGCTGTTTTAAGCAAATTCCACTCATCATTTCTCACAACAGGCGACAATTGCTGTAAATCTCCTATCATAAGTAGCTGTACCCCACCAAAGGGTTTGCTCCTATCACGGAATCTGCGCAAAACACCATCAATGGCATCCAAAATATCGGCCCTAACCATGCTAATCTCATCAATAACCAATAGATCAAGGCTTCGGATAATATTAATTTTTTCTTTACTAAAACGCCTTTGTTGAGGAGAAGTATTTTCTATTCCAATCTGAGGCGCAAATGAAAGTTGAAAAAATGAATGAATAGTAATGCCACCTGCATTTATTGCTGCAACACCGGTAGGGGCAACCACAATCATCCGTTTGGGTGATTTATTTTTCAGGTTAAGCAGGAAAGTCGTTTTACCCGTCCCTGCTTTTCCTGTTAAAAAAATATGCTGACCCGTATATTGAACAAAGTCGAAAGCAAGATTGAGTGGTTCATTGGTTTGCATTTCCCGGACAGTTTGAATAATAAAATGTAAAAGTAATTATTTTGTTAGAATATGAACGATTGAGAAGTGTCAGATCCTGATAGTATCATCCCTTCCATAAAACCTTATTTCCGGGATTCTCAAAATATTATATTTTAAGATTTTTGGGGAAACAGATAATATGTTGTATATTAGTGGCTTCGCAAATACAATGTGACAGCATATTAAATAAAAGTAACAATTTAATTTAACCGGCTTTAATATATTCGTTGAGATTTGCACTTTTTTACTCACCTGTAAAACAGGTATCCGTACATGAGCGGATGCTTTAAAAACTTTTAAAATATTTCTTAAAGATTTGTAACAAAATATTCATTATGAATATGCTGTTACTCATCTTTTCATTATTCATAATAATAAAAGGTATAAACCCAGGGCAAGCCCTGTACCCTTGTTTCCTGGGCAAGCACCTGGGAATTTAACCTCTTCCATCTCGTCCGCCAAAGCGGAACGCGAAGGAGGATTAAAAATGTGATTCATGAAACATAAGCTGCAAATTAAAACGAATTATATCGGATGGCTGGTCATTCTGCTTGCCATAGCCATGCTCTATCTGGGGTACTTTTTTATCTATATTCCGCAGCAGGAAGCCCTGGTAAAAGAAAGAGGCTTCAGGATACTAAAGGAGTATGGCAGTAATATGCATGATAAATATGACTATTATCAAAAACATATTGATAATTACGGAATTTTTTATTCAATCCGGCATATTCTTGAGTCTGAATCAAAAGACAAAGCAGCAGGTATTGAAAGCTTCGAAAAAGCAAATAAGAAAACTATTGATTTAATCAATGGTTTGGACAAAACTATTATTACCGATACATTAGAACATAAGCTTCTCTATACATCTGAGTGGAACAATAAAGAAAAGGCTTTTTATCTAAACTATATCTCCCAAAATAAAGAGGAAGATATTCCCGATTTAAAACTGACAAATAATGATTCTGCTTTCTTTTCTAACAAAAAGGTTTTTTACAAAGTTCCAATAAGCACATTAATGCAAGGACTTAAGTTTGATGAGTTACTGAACAATATTGTTTTATTTAACGACACAACAGTCTTTTACAATTCAAACAAGGATATCATTCAGGATATCACTAATCCGGAGGCCTTAAGTGACAGCAGCAGTCATCATCAGGGGGGTGTTTTTGAAACCATTGAAGTCAGGGGTGAGAAAAAGCATATTATGATCGTACCCATTAGTTTTCTTGGAGAAGATTTTTACCTGGCTGGATTTATTCCAGGTTCAGAGTTTAAAAAGAAAACCCGGACGATTAACAGTCAATTACTTATTATTATATCAGGCATCCTGCTACTTGTACTTATTGGCATGCCGGTACTGAAAATCATTTTCATCAGTCCAAATGAAGCGCTGCGCGTAAATGATGCCCGTGGTGCTACAATGTCGATGATCCTGGGTGTTGGCTTACTAATTCTGATTGCTATCAGCACTTTAAAACATTATATAGCCGACCGGACAGTATTGCAACACCGGGTTACAAAAATCTCAAATAGAATTTATCAAAATGTAGAAACTGATTTAAATTCTGTAATAGACCTGTATCATTCAATTATCAATCCGTTTAGTGTTAACACTACAGAATTAGCCGGCTTTGCAAGAGAAAATTTCATCACCGATTCAAGTTTTCAACAAATCCCTACAAAGCTATTGGATGGTAAGATTCCGATAAATGAAATCATTTTGATTAATTCAAATGGGATAGTGTCCCAGGCGGTAACACGAACAGCCTTTTCAAATATCGTCCAGATTGATCTCAGTGAACGTCTATATTTCAAAAACGTGATAGATCCGGGTAAAAGCTGGACATTAAAAAATTCAACAATTAAAGGATCATATATAAGCTGTCCAGGCAAAGAACAGGAGAAATTTTATATTGAATCGATAAAATCATACAATACAGGATATCACGAAACAGCCGTTTCATTTTATTTGAGAAATTCCGATTCAATAGGCTCATTCACACCTGTTCTAGCTATAACCTCTCATATTCCTTCCCTTTATGACCAGATCCTGCCAAAAGACATTGAGTTTGTTGTAATCAATGAAGAAGGAGATGTGCTGTTTCACTCAGTTGAGTCCAAAAATCTACATGAGAACTTCCTGGATGAAGCTAACTCTAATCCACGCCTGATGGGCGCCCTGCACCACAGAGTTGACAAGACTTTAGAAATTACCTATAACGAAAAACAATGGCTGGCCAGGGTGATACCTCTTGAGGATATGCCTCTTTATCATATTACACTTTTGGATCTTCAACAAACCCAAAATAAAAATGCCAGGATATTTCTATTTACTTTCTACTTTTTACTTATAACTTTCCTTTGCATTTTGGTTGGGATACAAATCATGCAAAGGATTAATAAAGGGAACACATTTATTGCCGACAAGTCCGGCACATTAACATGGCTATTTTTTCAGCAAGCCAAATACCCTGGATACAAGGCTTTACTTCAAATACAAAGTATAATAATTATTTGTCAGTTAGCCGGTATGTTTTTTAATAGCAATCCTATTATAATATTATTGTACCAGTTGATATTTATAGGATTTTCAGGCTTTGCAGCACTTGCAATATTAGGTGAGAGAAAGGATCCATTCCGGAATTTCTTCCAAAAATCCCACCTTTCCTCGTCTTTGATTATAATTATCGATGTCTTACTGATCATCCTGCTTTGGCAACTCAAACCCGGTTTCATCATTTATTTTTCAATCATTATATTAGGCACGCTTTCCGGTTATATCCACTATTTTTCAAAAAAAGAATTAAGTAATCAAAGCTTGCCAAATGATACCGGTGAATCCATAACCACGCTAGCTAAAAAGGTATTTCTTAGCTATATGTTCTTATGGCTGATTAGTTTTTCAGCAGTACCGGTTATACAATATTACTTTTCAATAAAAAAGCAGGAAGAAAAACTCTGGCAACGAGATCAAATGGAACAGGTGGCCCATAAAAACCTCTTATTGAAAAAAGAATTAGAAGAAGCATATAGTGGGATCAAAAAAGGCAGCTGGTATCCTAGGATCCAGGGTAATGGGATAGATTATTTAAAAATTACCGAAAGATCCTGCATTAATGATTACCCTATTCAAAAGAAAGACACTTCAGAGGCTTCCTTATCCCCTGGTGACCGAATATACTCACGCCTGCCTGATCCGGTAACAAAGGGTGATCATCTCATGTCATTGTTAGAAAACGAAAGTTTTCAGGATGAATGGAATATAAACGATTCGGTACTGTGTTATTCTCGTACTGAAAGTGAAGGGGAAATCCGTGTAGCTTCATTTGGCCGGGAAAAAATCAGGCCTCTCATTTGGTTACTTTATTTTTCCATCCCGATATTGCTAATTTTATTATTTATCTGGTCCCTGAACAGCTATATGGTAAAGCATCTGTTCAATACGCTTCTTGCAAACTGGGTCACACCTGAGATCCCACCATGGGATGAAGTAATAAAAAATGAAAAGATCAATAAGGTACTTCTGATTTCCTTTGGAGGAAAGAGCTATTTTGAAAAATCCAATCCTAATCCAAAACTTATTCAGGCAGAGCAGTTATTTAGTCCTGATTTCGATATTAAAACTTTTAAATCAAAAGAAGATGAAATCATCTGGATACACGGTTTGGGAGATTATTTTGAGCAAATTGATAAAGCAGAATTGATCCTTGATAATTTGATGAAAATAAATCTTAATACAAAAGGTAAACTGATTATTGAGTTACCATATGACCTTGATTTTCTGTATGAATATTACGAGGACTACATGAACGGAAATGAACTGGACAAGAAAGATCATTTACGAATTTTCTCATTTAAGAGAAGCCTGGGGAACCTGTTTAAAGACTACTATAAGTACCTGGGCAAGTTTATTCCGGAAACCTTAGATTCAAGTTCAGATGATAAAAAACCCCCTGCAATGTCTAATGGGGATTTTCAAAAAGATCCGGCAGAATATAAATTATACAGTGAATTGATAAATGATGGGAGTAAAAAACAGCAATGGTCACAAAAGCAATTGCTCGGAATCAAGGATGGCATGGAGTTACATTATTCCTATGTATGGAATAAGCTTACTAAAATGGAAAAGATGATTTTATATGACCTGGTAGATGATGGTATGCTAAACTTCAAAAACAAAGCCCTTATTAACCAATTGGAGATGAAAGGTCTGATTAAAATCAAACCCTTCCCAAAACTATTTGCAGAGAGTTTTCAATATTTCCTATTATTTTCAATAGACCCTGAAGAAAAGCATGCTATTGAACAAACCCTGAACAGGCAAGGCAAATGGCGAAACAAGAGATACATAATTTTACTGATTGTGGTCTTGCTGGCCGGCTTTGTTTTCATTGCCCAGGGTAGTTCAATTGAAAAAGTGATTGGTGTTTTAACCGGATCACTAGCGGTATTTTCCGGAATAACACGACTAATTGATAGTAATGCTTTCAGACAGACTTAGGGTTTAATGCGAAAGGCAGAAGGCAGAAGACGAAAGGCAGAAGGAAGAAGGAAAAGGAAGAAGGAAGAAGGAAGAAGACAGAAGGAAGAAGACAGAAGACAGAAGACAGAAGGAAGAAGACGAAAGGAAGAAGGCAGAAGGAAGAAGGTGTCTTTATACCCCGAACCAAGTCGAAGGCTTATTGGCAAATTTTTCGTGGATGCTCGAAAATCTTAGCAAATACAATCTGAAGATTTTCGGCAGCAGAAGGTAAAAATGAGAAGTAAAATTGTTTTAGTTATTTGGCACTTTGGAAATTGATCCACAAAAAGAATCTACCATTATTTACCAGAATAAAAGAAAAAACCAGAGCAGGAAAATTCTGTCTGGTTTTTTCTGGTTTCTTTCTACGAATAACTTTAATTCATATCCTCAAAAAGAGGTATCTGCATTGCAAGTTCTGCATCAACCATAGTCTTTATTTTATTTTCTGCCTGAAAGTATCGAACTGCTTTTATTGTTGATAGGATTTTATCAAACTTTTTAAAATAAGATTTATGAAGCTTTAAAAGATCCTGGTCAATCTTAATCACCTCTGTCCACAATTCTTTAGCTTTCTCATCTGTCATACTTACATAATTGTCAGAGTAGTCTTTTATTACATTATACAACCTGGTATTAATGCTATACATTTTATCATTATATTCATTATACAATGGCCAAAATGTAGTACTTTCCTCTTCCGTTAACTGCATGACCTCAGCAATAGCAGCTTTCTTCTCTTTTTTCAGGACCCCTCTGGTAACTTCCAGATAATCATTTGCATTTTGTGCAAATAAACCAGCTCCGGCAAATACAAATACAATTCCAATAATTAATTTCTTCATTTTTAAACTTTTTAAAGATTATACATATTAATATTTGGCAAAAATAGAAAAATTATATTGAAAATAATAAAAGTTTTACTTTTGTTAATATCTTCTATGTAATACGAAGATATTTGATCACACCAACTAGTTATCATGGTTGGCATGAGGCACTTTTTTAATATAAATCAGAAATTACAAATTTACGCCAACAATGTAGAGTATTTATAACTTTTCAATAGCTACACCACCTTTGGGATTTGTTACTATCATGTATTTTTCTCCTGAACCATAAAAGTAGTGATACAGTTTCGAACCATCACTTAACTCAAGGTTTGCTTTTCCATTCTCTTGTGGACTTGAAGTATTTGACTTAGAATCAGATTTAAATGACACCAAAGTAATTAGTGCAATACCTACAAACAATCCAAGAAAAAACGTTCCAAATAATTTTAACTTTTTCATAATATTATATTTTTGAATTAATAAAATGCTAAATATATAACTTTCTATTGTTATAGTTCAAAGGATACCCCCATTTATTGTTATAGATCGTTTAAATTCCTGTAGTGTGAAATAAGTGTTAAATATCTTTTCCTAGCTGGCGTGGATTATTGTAAACGGCACGGATTACAAATCCGCGCCAACGAAGGCAAAACATATAACTTTACTCTTTAACTATTTTTAAAACATACGGCTGGTTATTACTAACCAATTTTAATATATACATACCAGACTTCA
>JAOZKQ010000285.1 GCA_029935275.1 Bacteroidales bacterium
TCACTTACAACAAGCAGGCATCTTCCATCTTTTGTCAGCTGGTCATTTACTTTATCTGCGAGTTCTGGTAAGGATACTCCTGACTCAGCCAGATAAATTTGCAAGGGCATTTCCCGGTTCGGGTCTGCTAATCTGGCCGCTGCAGGAATATAACCAATTTTCCGGCCCATTGCCTGCAAAACCAACACCGGGTCAGCGGGTGATGAGCCCATGTTTTCTTCATTAGCAGTTTGTACAATATGTGACCAATACCGGGCCACACTTCCGTAGCCGGGAGTATGGTCAATTAGTTTGAATTCATTGTCCCCAACATCATTATCAATAGTTTTAGGAACACCCACTGCAGTTACATCCAGGCCTTTCTCCCTGCAGATCTCACTTACTTTAAAAGCGGTATGCTGGGAATCGTTTCCACCAATATAAAAGAAATAGCCAATATTATGAGCCTTAAAGATTTCAATGATCCGGTCAAAATCCATTTTTTGGTGTTCTTTTAACTTGTAACGGCAGGTTCCAATGCTTCCTGCAGCCGGGGTGTTCCGGAGCAGTGCAATTTCATCATCATCCTGTGCTGAAAGATTGAATAACTCTTCTTTTAGCACTCCTTCAATTCCATGCCAGCCACCGTAAATCGTGCCGAAAACATCGGGATACATTTTACAGGCATCAATAATACCCCTTAATGAATTATTAATTACAGGAGAAGGACCACCCGATTGTGCAACAATTACATTCTTTTTCATTTTATCTTACTTATTCAATTAACTCACAACCTACAACTTAAAACTTACAACTCATAACTGACTAAACCCCGCTAAATGCATTAAATCCACCATCAATTGGAATCACAATTCCTGTAACAAACTTAGCCAGATCAGATAGCAGATAGGTAACTGTACCATGTATTTCTTCATACTCACCAAACCGGCCCATTGGTGTATTCTTAATAATTTTTTTGCCGCGGGCTGAGAGTTTACCTGTTTTCTCATCGTAGAGAAGGAAGCGGTTTTGTTCCCCGACAAAAAAGCCCGGAGCTACAGCATTCACCCTGATATTTTGCTTTGCCAGGTGTACAGCCAGCCACTCTGTAAAATTACTAATAGCCGCTTTTGCTGCAGAATATGCGCCAACCCTGGTTAAAGGGTGAAAAGCACTCATAGAAGAGAAGTTTACAATAGCACCTTTCCCCTGATCAAGCATATCTGTACTGAAAACCATGCTAGGCAATAATGTACCATTAAAATTAAGGTCATAAACTTTTCTAAATCCGTCAATATCCATTCCATAAAAGGATTTTTGCAGATTTTCTTCTGAAATGTTTTCAAGTTGTTCCAGGTCAGTAGTCCCTTTTGGTGAGTTGCCACCGGCAGCGTTAATAAGGAAATTAACCTTTCCGAGCTTAGTATTGATTATTTTTTTTGCAGCAACAAGAGAGTTTTTGTCCAGTACGTTGGTTTCCAGTCCAATGGCTTCATTTCCTGTTTTAGCTTTAATTTCCTCAGCCACCTCTTTTGCCCTGGGTCCGTTCAGGTCAAGGATAGCCATTTTTATACCCATCTCTGAAAGGTAAACACCCAATGATGAGCCTATGGCACCACCACCTCCGGTTAAAACACAAACGGTATTTTTGAGGTCTTCAAAATGTAAATTTTTCATTTGTTTCAATTATTAGAATCTAAATAATATTGATAATTTTCTTTAGTAATAATTTCAATGGGCATGAAATTTTCTTTTTGAATTTCTTTTTTCTGGACTAAATGATCAAAAAGTGCATTTATTGCCAGATATCCCTGAGTAACGGGTTTCTGACATATAAGAAAGTCAATAATCCCATTTTCCAGGTATTTTAAATTTGGTGTAGTAAGGTCATAACCCTGGATTAAAAGCCTTCCTTTACCTATTTTTTGAATTTGACGGGCTACTTTGTGAGCAGATGAAGTAATGAATAATCCCCGTGTTCTGTGATGTATTTTTCCCTTAATAAGCTCTTTTAATTCTATTTCCTGATCCGGTGATATGTTTAAAGTAGTGATTTTCCCATGAAAATTATTGTGAGCAAAATAATCTCTCATTCCTTTTTCCCGATCCATAAAATGAGGGTAATTTTCTAATTCATTTGCAAAATTTAGAATAATGACCTCTGAGTATCTTTTTAAGTGTAAACTCATTAACTTGCCTGCAAGATACCCTCCCTGATATGTATTTTGTCCAAAGTAGCTTAAATTATGCTGCTTTGGAAGGGTTGAGTCAATATAAATATATGGTATTTTATTATGGGCACATTTTTTTGAAAACTCCTTTGATTCTCGTTTAAATTCAGGGGCAAAGACAATTCCATCAGGCTTAGATGTGAGGATTTGAAGGGATTCCTTTCGAAAGGAGTGGATGTCTTTAAGATCGTAGAAATATTTTTTTATTGTAACTCCATAATTTTCAATTTCCTCTTCGGCATTCTCTATTCCTTTCAACGGATACTTCCAGTATGGATTGTCGCGCGAATATTTAGGAATCAGTACAGCAAATTTGTAAACTTTATCTGATGCCAGTCTTTGAGCAAGTATATTTGGCTGATAATTCAGGTCTTTGCAAATATTTAAGATCTTTTCCCGTGTATCTTCTGATACCCTACCTCGGTTATATAGTACCCTGTCAACAGTTGCCTTGGAAACTTTGGCCAATCTGGCAATTTCAGTTATTCCTGTTTTTTCACTTTTTTCAATCATTGTAAAATGGAATGAGATGAAAATTTTACTTTGGAAGTGCAAATTTAAGTAATATATTTCAATTGCGGGAACGTTCCCGCAAAAAAATATTTTAAATTTTTAGGATATTCGAATTACCTTTTGGAATAAATGATAAATCAGATTGAATAAGCTACCTGAAATGCTCTAAAATATTAATCTCTTCATTGTTTTCAATATCAGGATCTTCATTGAATTTTAGATTCAGATATATGAGTGTTGAAAAAATTGGCATAAAAGGTAAAAGCAAGGCATTCCCTGCACTGGAAAGCAGGAATTGAAAAGGATTGTTAAGGATATTTCCATCGGATGCTCCCATTGAGGCAGCCGGATTTTTTATCATTTCAAAAAAATCTCCCGCAAACGGAATCAAGGTGACTATGGAAATAAACATAGAGACAATTAAAAACAAAGCAAAAAACACTAACACTCGTCCAATTGTATTCCAAAGATTGGTATGAACCAGTTTGAAGCATCGGGAAATGGCAGTTGTAGAGCCAGCACTTTCAGTAATGGAAAGGGGGATAATAATAAAAAAAACTGAGCCAAGGTAAAGAGCAGCAATAAACGATCCAATAATCAGAAAAAAGACCCCAATCGTAGCACCCAGAATAAGTAAAACTGTGGCAATAAGTGTAGCTCCTAATATCGGCAGATAATGTTTCCGGATAAGTTCTCCAAGTAAACTAATCTGCTGAGTAATTGTTTTGGCATTGGGGTTGAGTAATATATAAGTGAGGAACATATATAAAAAGGAATAGGCAATAACTGTTATAAGTAGTAGTATAAAGGCCTGTTTGATTATTACCGTTGCCATTTCCGGATTGGTATTAAGGCTCTGGATATTATCAAGATAAGGTTCAAGTAAAGAAGAACTGGCAAACTGCATCAGAACTACTATAATAAAAGAATAGAAGTAGAATGATCCAAAATATTTCTTATACAATTCCCAGGTGCTTTGAAACAAAACATCTATATCCATTTTTTTGAAATAGGGGTTCTTTCGATAATCTTCCATAATGTAAATTGATTCAATTAGTTATTTGGAAGGCCAAAATTAATATCTATTCTAATAAAAATGACAATATTATTAATATAATTTTTCTGAGGTAACCTTGATTGTAT
>JAOZKQ010000286.1 GCA_029935275.1 Bacteroidales bacterium
AGCCAAAAAGAGATTATTACTTGCAGTACCTGTCGCCCTCTTATTAATTTTTATTATGTTACATTTTGCATTTAAATCGCTAAAAGAAGCTGCAATGGTTTATACAGCCATTCCCTTATCTGCTGTTGGTGGGATTGCTTTGCTATGGATGCGGGGAATGCCATTTAGTATTTCGGCAGGAATTGGATTTATTGCCCTGTTTGGCATTGCAGTTCTTAATGGAATTGTTCTTATTGAATATTTCAAAGAGCTGAAAGCTGAAGGAATGACCAATATAAATGAACTGATCATCAGAGGAACAACAGAAAGGCTAAGACCTATTCTATTAACAGCGGCGGCAGCGGCTTTAGGTTTTTTTCCTATGGCTATTTCAACATCCGCCGGAGCTGAGGTACAAAAACCATTGGCCACTGTGGTTATTGGAGGTCTTGTGACTTCTACTTTCTTAACACTCATCGTTTTACCTGTATTGTATGCTATTTATGATAAAACTCTGAAAAATCAAAAAAAGATTTCCAGGGTAATTGTTTCTGCCTTACTGTTTATGTTTATTCCTCTGGCTTCATTTGGTCAAAATCACGCTGAAACAATCTCCCTTGAAAAAGCATTGGAGCTTGCCATTAGAAATAATAGGAGTTTAATTGCGGATTCTTTAAAAGTAGTTCAATCAAAAAATATCATTTCATCCGCAATAAACATCGATAAAACACTGGCTTATTATAATTATGATGAAAATAATGTTGCCGAAAACGGATTTCCGATTAAAGTGTGGGGTATTCAGCAAAATTTTCAATTCCCAACAGTTTATGGGGCACAAAAACATGTTTTTGAGAACAGGTCATTCATGCAGCAATCAAAGTACGACATAAATAAACGAATACTAAAAAAAGAAGTATCCAGCGTTTATTTACAAATTATTTACTTACAGAATAAGGTAAAAATTTATGCTTTTCTCGACAGCTTCAACCTCCTATTTGTTAATGCCACCAACAGGAGGTATGAATTGGGGGGCAATAACTACCTGGAAAAATTAACCGCACTTTCAAATCAGCAAAAAATTTCCACTGAATGGAAACAATTAACAGATGAAGTACAAATTGCATATAAAGAATTTTATAAACTTACAGGTACACAAATACCCTTTATTATTGAAGAAAATCAGCTTACTAAGCTAGAACTATCTGAGAACATGCTGGATGAGCATCCGGGGATTTCCTATTATCAAAATGCTATAAATGTTGCTTCAGCAATAAAAAAACTTGAAACAAACAAATTATTACCCGACTTACAACTTGAATATTTTCAGGGCAAAAACAATTATGCTAATGCAAAACTTTATCAGGGATTCTCAGTTGGAATTGCAGTTCCTTTGTTTTTCGGTTCCCAAAAAGCAAAAATCAAAGCCTCTTCCTTAGAAGTAGAAATAATTAATCAGCAATCACTTTATTTTCAGGAGCAACTTAAAATCAGGCATGAACAACTCTTAGCTAAACTCAGGAAATACAATGAAGCATTAATTTTTTATGAAAAAAACGGTGAAAACCTGGCAAAAGAAATTTACAATACAGCTACTAAAAGCTATGTAAACGGTGAAATTGACTTTTTTCAATACATTATTTCAATTACTAATGCAAAAGAACTGGAATTAAACTACCTCGATAATCTTAATAACTATAATCAAACCGTTACCGAACTCAAATATATTTCACTTTAGCACTTAACTCCCATGATAGCTTTTAACAAAATACTACTTGTTCTTTTCGGTTTATATTTATTTGTTTCTTGTAATAATAGCCCAAAAACTGACAACCATTTGCAAAATAATGCTTCCGTTTCCACCGAAAATGAAGTTATAGTTACTAAGGAACAGTTTAGCTCTGCCGGAATGTCACTGGCAGGAATAGACTCTGCTGCCTTTTATGATGTTGTTAGCACAAAAGGATACCTTGATGTGCCTCCTCAAAACAAAGCTTCGGTAAGTGTTTTTCTGGGAGGATATGTTAAAGACATTTACCTGCTTCCGGGAGAAAAAATAAAGAAAGGGCAGGTCCTTCTTACTTTAACAAATATAAAATATATTGAATTGCAGCAATCTTACCTGGAAATAAAAGAACAACTCAATTATCTTAAAGCCGAATACAAACGACAAGAAAACTTAGCCAGTGAGAATATTGCTTCGAAAAAGTATTTCGAAAAAGTAAAAAGTGATTACAATCAATCGATTGCAAAATATAATGGTTTAAAAGAAAAATTAAAATTACTGAATATTGATATAAACAAGTTGGATAATAATCAGTTAACTTCAGAAATTAAGCTTTATTCACCCATATCAGGAAATATCGTTACACTAAACGGCTCTCCGGGAGTATATATGTCTCCTTCAGACGTAATACTTAGTATTGTTAACAGCGATCATTTACATCTTGAACTCTCTGTATTTGAAAAAGACATCTTAAAAATTAAAAAAGATCAGGAAATTCAATTCCGTATTCCCAATACCGGTGAACAAGTTTATACAGGCAAAGTATTCCTGATCGGAAAATCAGTGAACAGTAAAAACAGAAGTATTCTTGTACATGGACATCTTGATAAGGAAAATCCTGAATTTATACCCGGTATGTATATTGAAGCTGCTATTTTAACCAATAAATCAATGGCTTCTTCATTGCCCCTTAATGCTATAGTTGAAAGTGGAAATAACTCTTTTATCCTGGTTCAAATAAACGAAACCAAAGAGCAAATAGTTTTTGAAAAAAGAAAGATAAAAACAGGACGCCTGTATGAAAAGAATATTGAAATACTCAATCCTGATATAGTTGATAAAAATGAGGAAATACTTGTGAGTGGGGCATTTTTTCTCATGTAAATATTTAAAATCTCCTATATTCAGGGTTCTTCCCTATAAAATTCTATAACTTTTTTACCAAATCTTACACATCATTCAGGGAATGTTTGGAATAATATTTGTGTCTAACAGGTATAGAAATTATGTATGTTAAACCGGAATTTTACAATTTTATTAAATTCCACAAAAATTAAAGTTATGAAAACAAAAAATTATTTTTCACTCCTTTTGGGAATAAGCTTTTTTATTTTTCTCGGAGCCAGCATGCAGGCATGCAACAATGAAAACATTCCTGAAGATCCGGATGTTAAAAATGCAGTAATGGATGAATTGGAAATGGCTGATCAAAATTATCCCTGTATTAAAGACCTGCCAGCGGAGCCCTTAAGTGAGGAAGAAACAGCTGGCTTAATTTTTATGAGAGAAGAAGAAAAACTTGCCAGGGATGTATATATTTATTTCTATCATATTTATACTTTACCTATCTTCAATAACATTCCTAAAAGCGAACAAAGACATATGGATGCTATAAAAGTCCTTTTAGATAAATATAAACTTGAAGACCCGGTAGCTGAAGATGTACCTGGTACATTTAAAAATCAGGATTTACAAGCATTATATGATCAACTCATTGAAGCCGGAAAAGCAAGCCGTGTGGAAGCGCTGAAAGTAGGTGCCCTGATTGAAGAAACAGATATTCTTGACCTGCAGGAACAAATAGATGATAAAATAGACAATAAAGATATTACTCAGGTTTATACAAGTTTACTGAATGGTTCCTACAATCACCTGAAAGCTTTTACCCGGGTCTTAAAAGTTAATGGAGTGATTTATGAGCCGGTATTAATGGAAAAAGAAGACTTTGATTCTATTGTATCTGATAAATAGTGTTTTATTAGAGATGAATGAAATTTTAGATTATTGTTTCTAAATCCTGTATAAATAATTAATTCATATATTTATACAGGGTTTTTTCCTAAATTAGTTAATAATAAACTTAATACTTAC
>JAOZKQ010000287.1 GCA_029935275.1 Bacteroidales bacterium
CTACCACAATAGGAAGAACAATACCAAACTCACCACTAAAATAAGGAGTAAGTCCAGTATTATCCGTGGCCTTGTCAAAATAAGACTGAATATACAAGTTATGACTGGCATGTAGAAACATAGCTGTCCATAAACTTCCTGACTTCAAACGGAACCAGGCAAAAATAAAACTTGCCCCTATTGCAAGTATAACAAAACACATCAATCCATACCACCATGGGGTTCCTGAATTGTAATCGGCAAAAACCAGTACAGGAGTGTGCCATACGGCCCATATTAGCCCGCTAATGAAAGATGTTCTGGTATAACCGGTTATTTTATACAAATGTGGTACAAGGAAGCCTCTCCATCCGATTTCCTCACCCAGGGCAACAAAACTACTTGTTATGGTTCCCACAACCAAAAAGTTTAACATCTTTGGTGGAAAATATTGATTAAAACTTCCTAAGCCGGTAATCCAGATAATACCATATGCAATTAGTGCATATAAAACAGGGAGTAGATAAGCTCTAACCTGTTCAGAAGTTTTTCCCCATGACCAGCCCAGCCCTGACAGACTTTCATTAAAGATCAACTGGGTGATAATGGCTGCTATACCCGGACACCACATAAGCCCCATTATATATAGCCCACCAGCTGCATTCAGACTGCCATTTGAAATAATCAGATAATAAAATACCGAACTTAAACTAAAAGTGATTGCTAAAAACACAAATATTTTAGGTTTCACTTTCTTCTTTTCGTCTATCATTTCATTTTCAGAATTAATCATAAATCAGTTGTCCAAGATAATACAAAATTATCAGTTTTTGGTTCCGCGCGAATCCTTTCACATTGCAAGTACAACCCTGGCTTTAACAATATTTTACAGCAGTCTTAAAATGGAGACATCTGTTAGCCCCGGAATAGCACCCCTGGAAATAAGAAGAGCAAGGAAAACCAGGCGCATTATAATGCATAGCAGAAACTCAGGTAACCCTACGCCACAATTATACATTGTTTTATTCATTGTACCAGTTTTTATATAATGTAAAGTTTTGTGTTTTTTTTTAAGTGATTATTGTTTTTCCTCTTTTTTCCCTAATTTTAGCTAGTTTTAAGTCAAGTGTGGTGTTTTGGTTAAGCCGAAATAATTTTTATTTCTGACAAGGCATAAAGATATGAGCATAGCCATAGCTACGTGAATATTTTTTAACGCAATCAGGGATGAAAAGGACAAGGCTTGGACTGGATAAACCATGCTTGACCTAACACTAGTTTCAAATCAAAGTACAAGTTACTCAGATCATGAATGGAACTTATTCCATAATACCAATCGGATCAGGTCTATTATTTGCCTACCTGCTGAGTTATTTTGCTATTCAATTAAAAATTATTTCAAAATCATCTCAAGGCAAATTCTGGAATACTTTACTATTTATCACCTTTCTGGTAACTGCTTTACTTGGTTTATTTTTAGCCCTCCAGGTAAATTACAAGTTTGTGCTTCCTAAAATTGATACCTGGATGAGCTATCATGTTAACTTCGGAATTAGCATGGCATTTATTGCTATCATTCACATTTCCTGGCATTTCGGGTATTATTTGAATTTATTTCACAGGAATAAAAGCCCAAAAAGTATTGCAGAGCCTGAAGATGAGCGATTTGGAAAACCAGAGAACCAATCTCACGCACAAACCCGGTCTGACTATATTCTGCCGGTTATAGCACTTGGTATAATAACTATCATCACCCAGATCATTGTTCTACGTGAGTTCATGGCAGTTTTCCAGGGTAATGAACTTATACTGGGGTTCATACTTGCAAACTGGATGCTTCTCACCGGTTTTGGGGCATGGTTGGGCAAAGCATCACCAAAACTCACAAAGCCTAAAACTTTTATGTTCTCATCCTTATTGCTGCTTGGCTTAATTCCTCCATTTCTTATTTTTCTCCTGCATTTCCTGAAAAATATTGTATTTATTCCCGGAAGTATGCCCGGTCTGATAAGTATTTTTATCAGTACTTTTCTGCTTTTATTACCATTTTGCATACTTTCAGGTTATTCCTTTTCATTTTATTCATTTTTCATATCAAAAAAATTCAGGTCAAATCAAATCAGCTGGGTTTACACCTGGGAATCACTCGGTAGCCTGGGAGGAGGTTTGTTGTTTAGCGCAGTGCTTGTTTATTTTATTCAAACCATGCAAATACTGGCTCTTTTATTGATCATGAACAGCATATTGGTTATTTATTTATCCTGGCAAGAAAAAAAGAAATCTGGAAAATTGTTTTTCGCATTCTTTTCCCTCTTAATTGCTTTATCAATTATCTTTCTCCCATCTGAAAAATATCTGAAGCATTTTCTTTACAGAAACCAGGAAATTCAATATATAAAGGATAGCCCTTACGGAAACATTGTAATTTCCAAAATGGGTGACCAGCTTAATTTCTATGAAAATAATAATTTGCGGTTTAATACTTTAAATACAATCTCAAATGAAGAGAATGTCCATTATGCAATGGTCCAAAGGCCGAAATCCAAGCAAATACTTGTTATTTCAGGGGCTATTTCCGGCCTTTCTCCTGAAATAATGAAATATGACATTAAAAGTATTGATTATGTTGAATTGAACCCATGGATAATTAAAGCGGAATTAAGCATTTTTCCTGATCTAATATTAGATAGCATAAATATTATTATTCAGGATGCCCGGAAATATTTGAGCAAGTGTAGCAAAAAATACGATGTGGCATTAATCAATTTGCCACCTCCTTTAAATGTTCAGCTTAACCGATATTACACTCAGGAATTTTTCAGGGAATTAAAGGATGTGATAAACCCGGGTGGTATAGTCTCACTCTCCCTGCCTTCCAGCCCTAATTACTCAGGAGAAGAGGAAAAAGATTTGCATGGCCTCATTTATAATACATTGAAATCGGTTTTCTTAAATGTAATTATCGTACCAGGGGAAAAGGACTACTTCCTGTCATCTGATGGACAATTAAGCCTGGATATTGCTAAACTTATTGCCAAAAATGGTATCGAAAACCAGTTTGTTTCCGAATATTACATTGATGATGACTTGCTTAAGGATAGAAGTACTGTTATTAGTAGCAAATTGGAACATTATAAACAGGTAAATACCGACTTGAACCCACTTGCATACTTCAAACAGATCGTTTACCGGCTTAGCTTTGATAAGCTATCTGCAAAAATGATATTCATTTTTGTCCTGCTTACTTTATTACTAACTATTATTTGGCTAAGAACAATAACTGCAGGGATGTTTGCTGCCGGATTTTCAGGGGCATCTATTGAAATATTATTGCTATTCAGCTTTCAGATACTCTATGGTTATGTCTATTTAATGACTGCAATTATAATAACTGTTTTTATGGCAGGTATAGCTTTTGGTGCACATCCCCGCATTTGCTCAACCAGAAAAAAAAGTATCAGGATGTTTATAAAACTGGAAGTCCTTTTAGGATTGGCATCTCTACTTTTCCCATTAATGGTCTTCCTTTTTAAAACACTCTCACTAGCCCATTTAATTGAACAATTTGTTTTCTTAGTTTTCACATTTGCTTTTTCGTTTCTGGTAGGTATGCTATTTTCAAGTGCCAGTTATTTACAAAAAGGAAAAACGGCAAAAGTATCAGCTCAAATATACAGTTCAGACTTGCTCGGTGGGGCTTTTGGTGCATTGCTGGTATCTGGTTTCCTGCTTCCTATGCTGGGATTATTTGGAACTTCCTTTATTGCAGCATTCCTCTGCATGCTGGCAGCAGGTTTTTCCTGGTTTAAACGTAAAGATTTTCAATAAATAGTTGTAACTTGGAAAGTTGAAAGAATGTTGAATGTT
>JAOZKQ010000288.1 GCA_029935275.1 Bacteroidales bacterium
GCCTCAAATAGCTGCACTTGCTGCAAAAATAAGAACAAAAAATGATCTCAAAAAACTGACCCGCTGTTTTGATAATATGGGAAAATATAGAAATGACCCTAAGCTGTTAAATTTTCATGATATAGAATTTCACAAAACTATATCCCTTTCCAGTGGTAATCCGATGTTTTCAATCATTCTGGAACCTATTTTCCATTTTCTGCAAACATATCATCAGGAGACCTTTGAAGATTTAACTTCAGATCAACTCACGTTTGATTACCATCAAAATATTTTTGACGCGATTGAAGGGAAAAAGAGTGAAGAAGCATTTGAGGCAATGAAGCAGCATCTAATTGTTGCTCAAAAACATGTAAATAAACTTTTTACTGATGGATTTTCGGTAAAGTGAATTTTACTGATGGATTTTGATATTTAGAGAATTAAAATCCTGAAATTTATACCAGATTATTTCAATTTAAGCCCAGATATCTGGGACTGACATGGCGAAGCTGAACAGAAATGGAAAGGAATGGATGAATGTGATAGTGAGAGTTCTCCAGCATAGTAACAGTAATTATTTCAATACCATATTTCGATACATTTAAACAAAAAATTATGAAACCAATTAAACAATTATTAACCATCACAGCAATTGCTTGTATTTGCGTTGTTAGCAATGGGGAAACTCCATTAATTCCGAAAGCCACAACTGATGAAAACTTACCTGTTGCTATAATTGATGGGTTTAATGAACATGAAGTTATCGTGGATAGTATTCCTGGCGTGCGTAAAATAAAGGATATTTTAATCTACCAGGACAGCACATTCTTTTCAACTTTTCCTTCTGTGATAAAACTGCCGGATGGTGAAATATTAGTTGCTTTCCGTAGAGCTCCAGACCGGAAAATCTTTGGCGAAAAAGGGACAAGTCATGTTGATCCAAACAGTTATCTGGTAATGGTGCGTTCAGGCGATAAAGGGGAAACCTGGACAAAAAAGCCGGAATTGATCTATTCCCATCCATTTGGTGGTTCACAGGACCCTTGTTTATTGCAATTACGTGATGGAACACTGCTTTGCGCAAGTTACGGCTGGGCTTTTGTTCGTCCGGATGGCTTGGAAAACTTAAAGGAACCCTATTTTAAAGCTGGTGGTGCCATTTTCCTCGGGGGATACCTGGTACGCTCAACCAACAATGGGAAAACCTGGCAGGATGTTATATATCCTCCACATATCAAGCCGGAAATTAACTACAATGCCTACGGCGCTCCTGTGCCTGCATATAACAGGGGAGCATTATACGAGGCTAAAGATGGCCGGATTTTATGGATTGTAGCAGCATATGATAGTACTAAAAAAACTTCCAATCATTTAATTGTTTCAAAGGATAAAGGATTTACATGGGAGTATGTTGCCCCGGTAGCTGAAGATGCTAAAGTAGCATTTAATGAAGCTTCTGTTATTGAAACACCTAATGGGGATATTGTAGGTTTTTTAAGAACAGCGCATTTCGATGATCAGGCTGTTATTTCACGATCAAAGGATGGGGGTAAAACATTTAAATGGGAATCAATGGGCTTCCAGGGACATCCCTTAAACGCCTTACCTTTACCCGATAACAGAGTGTTAATTACCTATGGGTACCGACATAAACCTTATGGAATACGTGCCCGTATTCTAAATGCAGAATGTACAGATTTTGCAACTGCACCGGAAATAGTGCTGCGTGAAGATGGTGGTAACGGGGATATCGGATATACATGGCCGGTACAATTAGATAAGAATCATGTAATGGTAGTCTATTATTTCAACAAGGATAATGGAACCCGTCATATTGCCGGAACCATTTTACAAATCGAAAACAAATAAATAATATCTTTTATTGTTCTTTCAGAGGGATGAAACAGAAGATTTGCCTATACTATTTTCGCTATATATGCGAATCAAGGGTTGAATCATATTGATTTTTGATATAATACAAGAAAGTTTAACCCTCTTCGGGGCTGTTTCGAGTGTTCTATTGAATTCCCCGAGCTTCGCACGGGGTTATTAAAGTTAATGTCTTTCAGACATATTGTCCCGAAGGGATTAAACAATAAATAATTAAAAATATATTTAAAACATGAAAATGAGACCAAGCAGAGTGTTAAAAAAGTTAAGAGCAGGAGAAGTGGTGAGTTGTTTCAATGTCCATTTTGACGCACAAGTATCAGAAATTGCCAGTATGGCTGGTTTTGACTGTGTGTGGATTGATAATGAGCATATGGGTAGGGATTATTCTGAAATCCAGGCTCACATCTGGGCCGCAAAAAGTCATGATATGGATGTAATGGTCCGGGTTCCAAGAGGCAGTTACAGCGACTATATTAAACCGCTAGAATTGGATGCAACAGGCATAATGGTTCCCCATATTATGAATATTGAGGATGCACGTAAAGTAGTACAGATGACCCGTTTCCATCCAATCGGCCGTCGTCCTCTCGATGGTGGTAATGCCGATGGTGGATATACAAGCATCGACTATGCAGATTATCTTCCACAGGCGAATAAAGAACGATTTGTTATTGTACAAATTGAAGATCCGGAACCACTTGAAGATCTGGATGCCATTGCTGCCCTGGATGGTATTGACATGCTCTTTTTTGGCCCTGCAGATTTCAGTCAGGGTATTGGCGCTCCAGGGGAATGGGATCACCCGAAATTGATTGAAACCCGAAAACGGGTAGCTGAAGTAGCAACCAGGCATGGCAAGTTTGCAGGAATCCCAGGCAGCATAGAAAATATTGATGAACTTGTTGGAATGGGGTACAGATTCATTGCTATTGGTGCCGATGTAGTTGGAGTAGGTACTTATTGCAGGCAACTCATGGATGGGTTTTCAAAGAAAATTAAGTGATGAAACAGATAATAGAGCAAAAAGCAGCAGACAATACCTATTATCATAAGGACTTTCATATCGCTTTAAACTATGGCATTGATTATCTGCATAAAAGTTTTGGGGAGGACTCAGTCCGGGAATACCTTGTACAATTCGCCAATGTGTACTTTGCGCCCTTAAAAAAAGCTTTAAGACAAAAAGGATTACTTGTTATTAAAGAGCATTATAAAAATATATATAAAATTGAAAATGCGGTATTTGATATGGATATTTCACCTGATAACCTGGTAATTCATCTCTCAGAATCTCCGGCAGTGATGTACATAAAAGAAAACGGGCACAATATTTCATCTTTATACCAGGAAACAGTCACAACAGTTAATAAAGAGATTTGCAGGAATACACCATATGATTGTAAACTAGTAGAGTATAACGATGAGAATGGAGCTTATCAATTACAGTTTTTTAAACGATAATTTATGATTTCATGCACAGAATTTATTCCTGCTTACAGCGAGCTTTTTAAGTATCTGGAAAAAAAGCAGGATAAAGCAGCAGTTGTTGATTTTTGGAATTATCTGTCAGATATTTTTTTGACAAATCTCAAAGATCAGCTTATAGAGAATGGCATTCGTGGCTGCTGGAATTATTGGAGTAAAACACTGAAAGAGGAAGCAGCGGATTTCACGATGGAACTGGACGAAGAGGCAGAAGAATTTTCTATTAGCATGCATCATTGTCCATCCAAAGGCCTGTTACTTGAAAACAAAAACATTGAGCCCTATCCCGATTACTGTGAACACTGTGATGTGCTTTATCGCCGGGTACTGGAGCCGCTGGGATTTATCTATGAACTGGATCGTTCGCAAACGGATCATGCTCAGTGTAAGCTAACGGTTAAAACAAAAAAGAGAAAATAATTATACTTAAAAAATGAAAATATTATTAATTAGGTTAGTTTCATATGCAACGATGCTGCT
>JAOZKQ010000289.1 GCA_029935275.1 Bacteroidales bacterium
CTCCCGGTACTGGATGTTTTCGGACAATTAATATTTTTCTCTAACATCTGCACAACTATTTTAAGATCAGCCTTTTTGATTTTATGAATAAATGGCAAATCAAGCTTCAATAAGGAATCACCATATATACTGTACAAATATGAAACAGCCATCCTCCAGGGATTTAAGGTAGCCATATCACCTCCGGGCATAGGCTGGTAATCAAAATGAGAAACTCTTTCGTACCCTATAAGATCACAAATCATAAACTCTCCACCCCAAATATGACCATCATCACCTAAACCAACCCCATCAAAAGCAACTCCAATAAGCTTTTCATCGAGCTCATGCTCAGCCATACAGGAAGCAATATGCGCATGATGATGCTGAACTTTAATAAGAGGTAAACCAGATTGATCAGCAAACCTGGTGGACAAATAATCCGGATGAAAATCAGCTACAAACATTGTAGGCTCAATACGAAATAAATTCTTATATCTATTAAAGGACTCCTGATAAAACTGATAAGTTTCCAGATTTTTAAGATCCCCAATATGTTGACTAAAAAAACCTTTATTCCCTTTACCCAGGCAAAAACAATTTACTAGTTCAGCCCCGGCAGCAACAATTCCTTCCACATTATGCTTTAATATTATTGGAGCTGGAGCATAAGCTCTTGATCTACGAATAACTCTAACTTTATTATTAATTATATTAAGGATTGAGTCATCTACACGGTTATATATATCACGATTATATGTCAGAACTGCATCACAAGCAGGCAAAAACTCTTTCAGGGCTATATTATTATCTATAACTATTGGCTCATCTGAGAAGTTACCACTTGTTAAAACCAATACCTTTTGTTTTAATTTTTTAAACAATAAGTAATGAAAGGGCATATAGGGTAACATCGCACCAATTGTTGGAAAACCCATCGTTACTCCTGTTGCCATATCTTTTTTCTTTCTTAACAATACAATAGGCCTTTGCCATGAAGAAATCACCTCCAGTTCTTTCTGGTTCAAAAAAGCATATTCCTGAAGAGCTTTATCATCTGAAAACATCACAGCAAAGGGTTTTCTTTCCCTATTTTTCAATTTCCGAAGTTTATCAACAGCTTCTTGATTATTTGCATCGCATGAAAGAAAAAATCCCCCTGTCCCTTTCACAGCTACTACTCCACCTCTATCTAGCAAAACCCGGAGCCGATATATAATATTATTAAGTTCTCCTGTTTCAGTTTCCTTTTCAAATAACTGGTAATGAGGTCCACAAGTATGACAAGCTATAGGTTGAGCATGAAAACGCCTGTCCATAACATTTTCATATTCCTCCCTGCATTTATCACACATTATAAAAGGTTCCATTGTTGTACTCTTTCTGTCATATGGGAGTTGTTCCACAATAGTAAACCGGGGTCCGCAGTTAGTACAATTTATAAATGGGTAATCAATGCGACTCTCCTGAGTATTCATGTCTTCAATACAATCCTGGCATACAGCGATATCCGGGCTAACTAATGTTATTTCTTCTGAGACATTGGTACTTTTAACAATTTTGAAATCTGCAAAAAACTTATAATTGAAAGGAAAGGAATCAATAGCTTCAATAATAGAGGCAGGAGGAGCATTTAACTTAACATATTTAATGAACCCAATAATATCAGCTTTGATTCCATTAACCAGAATTACCACACCATCATTCCTGTTTTCAACTGTTCCCTTGAGTCCAAAATCAATTGCAGCCCGATAAACGAATGGACGAAATCCTACTCCCTGAACCAAGCCTTTAATGAATATTTTCGTTGTTTTTTGCAAATAACTAACTATAATAAATATAATTGTAAAATTAAGAAAACTATGCATCTAAAACATCACTAATTAGAGTTTATCTATAAAGTCCAACTTCTGCGTTGTTGCTCAAAATCTAAAATCTCATCCCGATTTTCGGGACTACGGGTTGGATTTATCGCACGCCCTGAGTTTTAATTAATAGGGACAACACAGCCCCGAAGTGGGCGAAACCATTAGCCCGGGGTGAAGCCCCGGGAATGGTGACGAACAGCAAGTTAGCGTTCCATGTAAGAAAGCTAAATTGAAAATAAAAAAATAATATGGAACGCAATTTAATAATATCCCGATATTATAGACACACTCTAGTTAAAAAATAAACTGATCTTTTTATATTTTAAAAGACACAAAAGAAGGAAAATGATATAAATCATATTTCGATAATAAACCTGATAACACTATGTATTATACTATTTAGCAGGAACTTACAAACACGATTATTATGGTTATCAGAAATATATTTTTTTGATTCATTCTAAATTACACTAAGCAGGTTGTATGTTGCAAAAAACATTCTACTTTTGCTGTTACAAAATTAACAGTTAATTTTTAATTTAAAGATTAAGGTAATGTCAGAAAATTCTGTTCATGAAATAATAAAGAAATTCAATAGTGATCCAACACGGCTACTTGATATGTTATTATCAATTCAGAAAGAGAATGGGTATATAACCAGCGAATTTATTTCTGTGTTAGCCCAGGAATTAAACTTATCCAAGGTGGACATTGAACAAACCATTACCTTTTATCATTTCCTTAGACTTGAGCCAAAGGGGGAATATTCCATCTACCTGAATGATAGTGTTGTTTCAAAAATGATGGGAATGGAAAAAATTGCCAGTCAATTTGAAAAAGAAACAGGGATTAAGTTTGGTGAAGTTACAGAAGACGGCTTAATTGGGTTATTTTACACTTCCTGTATTGGAATGAGTGACCAGGAACCAGCAGCTATTATTAATGAAAAGATCTTTACAAATCTAACTACTTTCAGGGTTAAAGAAATTATTCTTGCAATGAAGCAAGGCAAGCCCGTTGAAAAAATGTATTGTACCAACTTTGGTGGCGGAAAAAACTCTTCTCCATTGATCAAATCTATTGTCCGGAACAATATTCGAAGATCAGGACCATTACTTAGCTTAAACTATAATCCGGGCCAGGTTTTAAATAATAAACTAACATTGATGACACCTGAAGAAGTTATCGATGAAGTAAAAATGTCCCATCTCAGGGGGCGTGGGGGTGCAGGTTTTCCAACTGGCTTAAAATGGCAATTCTGCCGTAGGGCAAAGGGAGAAAAAAAATACATTTTCTGTAACGCTGATGAGGGAGAACCAGGCACATTTAAAGACAGGGTTTTACTCACAGAAAAAGCAGAAATGGTTTTTGAAGGTATGACAGTTTCTGCATATGCAGTTGGAGCCACAGAAGGCATACTTTATTTGAGATATGAATATAAATATATGGAAAAATACCTGGAGCATGTTCTTCAGGAATTCCGTGATAAGAACTGGTTAGGAAATAATATTTCAGGAATTGAAGGTTTTAATTTTGACATTCGCATTCAATACGGTTCGGGAGCCTATATATGTGGAGAAGAATCTTCATTAATTGAATCTGCTGAAGGAAAAAGAGGAGAACCCAGACCAAGGCCTCCTTTCCCTGTTGAAAAGGGTTATCTGGGCTTTCCCACCATCATTAATAATGTAGAAACTCTTTGTTCTGCTGTTTCAATCTTACAAAATGGAGGAAGTTGGTACCGTGAACTGGGAACAGATGAATCAACCGGAACAAAAATCTTAAGCATTTCGGGGGATTGTCGTTATCCAGGAATCTATGAACTGGAATGGGGTTTCTCAGTTAATGATATACTAGAAATGTCAGGTGCTGAAAACACCAAAGCAGTTCAGGTTGGCGGTCCCTCCGGAGCACTGATACCACCATCACAATTTGACCGGTTACTTTGTTACTCAGATCTGGCAACAGGTGGTTCTCTTATTATTT
>JAOZKQ010000290.1 GCA_029935275.1 Bacteroidales bacterium
GCAGATGGAAACCATACAAGGTTTTTCACCCCAAGTTCCTTTGCAATATCAAAAATCTGATTTGCAAGCAAATCACCATTTCTAAAATGATGATGGGTAGAAATACACATATTATCTTTTAAGCCTGCGGAAATAAGGGCAGTTTTCAAAGAATCTACTTTCTTATTTCCATCAGCAGGAAAATCTACACATGAAGCTAATGTTGGCCCATATTTTCTTCCTGAAGGTTTATATTTACCAACGCCCATGAATGGAACCTGGGTTTGTCCGTTTGCTTCAACAGGGACCCACCTTCCGGCCTCATTTTTCACTAACTTACTCATATTTTAATCCCCATTTTTAAAATTATTTTTCCAATCTGGCGAAAGAATCCCATTACCCACAGCCAGTTGTATGGTATTTTCCGCCCTTTTAACCACCGGAACATCAATCATTTTTGATCCCAGGGAAACCACTCCCAGTCCATGTTCCTTAGCATCATCATAAGCTAAAATTATTTTCTTTGCTTTATCAATTTCCTCTTCAACCGGAAGAAAACCATTTTTAATATAGCTTATCTGTCTTGGGTGAATGCAACCCATCCCTACAAAACCCAGTGAGCGGGAAACCTGAATAGCCTTCCTCAAACCCTCCATGTCACCTACGTCAGAGAAGACTGAATCTATTGCCTGAATTCCTGCTGCTTTACAGGCATTCACAAAACGCGTTCTGGCATAAAAAGACTCCTTAGCTTCAGAAGTACGTTTCACTCCAATATCAGCAGTATAATCTTCCAAACCAATAGTCATTGCTACCACCCTGGAAGAGGCTACAGCAATTTCATAAGCTTTTTCAATACCCAGGGCACTTTCAATAATTGGCATCAAAAGCACTACTGCATCCTCCTTAATACGCTTTATCTCTTTTTCCACAGCCATTACCTGCTCAGGACCTTCACATTTAGGAATAAGAATTAACTGCACATTATATGGAACAATAAAGGGAAGATCCTTAAGTCCATTGGGCAGCTGATTTATTCTCACCATGCGTTCAGCACCCATAAAATCAAGGCTTACCAGCGCATTCCTGACTAAGATCCGGGCCTCATCTTTCCTGTCAGGGGATACGGAGTCTTCCAGATCCAGTATTAACCCATCAGGCTTGTGAATACCTGCATTTAGCATTAATGCCGGAGAATTTCCTGGCAGATATAAACGCGTGAGTCGAAACCGGCCAACAGAAGATTCATGAAATGTCCTACTATTTCCTTTTGGAAGATAAACTTTACCGGTATCCAATATTTTCCTGACTGCAGCCTCCAGCCGCGCCATAATAACAAATGGGAGAGCCCCTTTATCCTCAATCTTAACCCGGGCATTTTCAATTTCAAAAAACACAAGCATATCTTTTACAAGCTGTTTAATGGAACGCCCATACATTACCATCACTTTTGAAGTCAGACTTATTTCAATACCGGCATTAGAACCCAGTTCAATACTTACACGGCAATCTGATCTTACTTGTGGGCCGTAATTTCCGGCACATGCTATTTTCTCCATAAATAATATTAAATAAATTATTCTCTTAAGTAGTACCTGCAAGAAAACACCTCTTTTTTAAGTCTTTGATAAGAAGGCGTCAAAGACAAGACTTTCGAAGTCTTTAAAACCAGGGAGTTTACTTTCGTAAATGACTGTTTTCAAGACGAGAGTAACACAGTATTTGACGTTTTCTTGCAAAGACTAAGTAAAAATAAGACTGTTCAAAACTCGGTTCTATTCTTTCTTTTCACAAAATTCCATCAAGACCCCCATTGTGGATGAAGGATGAAGGAAAGCAATATCCAGTCCTTCAGCCCCTTTTCTTGGTTTTTTGTCAATCAAGCTCACTCCCTGGCTCTCTGCTTCTGACAATTTATGTTCAAGGCCATCTACTGCAAAAGCAATATGATGCAGGCCCTCCCCTCTTTTTTCAATGAACTTAGCAATCGGACTGGTAACATCTATTGGTTCAATAAGCTCAATTTTTGTTTGTCCAAGTTTAAAAAATGCTGTTTTTACTTTTTGATCAAGCACCTCTTCAATTGCATAACATTTTAAGCCCAAAAGCTTTTCATAAAGCGGAATTGCCTGTTCCAGGCTTTTTACTGCAATACCAATATGTTCAATAAAACCCGGATTCATTATCTATATTTTTTGATTGAAACAAATGTATCATTTTAAGCTGAATTATTCATTCAAAAAATCTCAATTCTAGTTAAATAGAATTTAAAAACAAACATGCCTTTAATTTTCTTATTTTAGTTGTTAGCAGATTTTAGTTCATTTCAAAAAATTAAGGTTTTATAAAAAAGACAATTCTAAATAACTTAAAAATTATATAAGCTTATGTAACAGCACTATACACCACATTACTTCAAATTACACTACAATAAATTGATTTTTATCAGTAAATACTGATGATTAATCTCATCTTTTCAGGGAAATGCATGTCATAAAATTTATTGTATCTAAATATGGTATAGCCAGTATTTTAGTATCCATAAAATCAACAGGTTATTTCAAATAGCAATCTTTATTTAAACTTCAGGTTTACTGACAAAATGATATGAATCCAAAATACCGGATTTTTTTTACCTGACAGGATGATTCAAATCACCATTTTGAAATAAGCATAAATATCAAAATACATGAATATACAATAATTATTAAATTATAAAAACTGACATTTTTTTAATTTTTTAAATAGCAATACAGCACTTAATAAACCCTAATATTTAAGAAACATGGAAATCAATCAAGTAAAAGTTAAAAGCAGAGTACTCAGCTTTGAGCAATTCAGCTATCTTGAAAATATGCTAAGAAAAGGAGGCCCTGATGAGAATGAATATTTTCAATTTGCCAAAATGGTTAATACTTTCGATGAGCAGGCTATTGAGGAAATGAGAAAAGTTTTATTTCCCCTTCTTAACAATACAAGTACTGTTCAGGGTTACGCTTTTTCTAAACCACTTGGTTATGCCGGGGATTATATGATGATAGAAAAAATATATCAGAGACATGTTTCTCCCAACCCCTTGTTTACAAAATGGGATACCTGGTGGCAAAAATCTCATGCAGCAACTGCAGTAAGAAACAGGAAAGACTATTTCATAAATTTGATGCGCAAATTAGAAGCACAATCAATGGACCCAAAAAGGATTCTTATCCTGGGCTCCGGGCCCGCTACCGATGTTCATGAATATTTAATCAAAAACCCTAGTACCAGAATTAATTTTGACCTGCTTGATATGGATCCACGGGCTATCGAATATGCAAGAGATAAAAATAAGGCATTTGAAGATAAAGTTAACTTCTACAAAATCAATGTACTTCGTTTTAATACACATAAGCGTTACGATATGATTTGGAGTGCCGGTTTATTTGATTATTTCAAAGAAAAACACTTTATTTACCTTATAAATAAATATTTAAAATTATTAAATGAGACCGGTGAAATGGTAATTGGGAATTTTTCTGACAATAACCCTACACAAACCTTACAGGAAGCATTTTCAGATTGGATTTTAAACTATAGGTCCGAAGATGAATTATTAAGCATTGCCAGTAGGTCGGGACTTAAGGAAGGTGATGTAATCATTGAAAAAGAACCCTTAGGTATAAATCTCTTTATGCGAATTGCTCTTAAAAAAGAGATTAAGGTTAAAACAAAACACGCTATTTCTGATTTTGAAAAATATTCAGAAAATTAAAACTAACCTGAATTATTGACTGTGTCGAGCACTTCGTGGTTCATGCGTTTAGTTTGATGCAGATGTGAGGCGCCTGAACCTGCTAACATAGTTT
>JAOZKQ010000291.1 GCA_029935275.1 Bacteroidales bacterium
AAAATCAGGAATGAGGCCTATTCTCCCGTCTGGTTAATCTCATCATATAATTTAGTATTTGATGGATTAATTTCCTTCAATATCAGGTAAACCCGGCGTTTCTGATCAGGAAGTGCTTCTTTAAAAATATCTACAAACTCATCTGATTTAGCATCATAAACAACCTGCAAAAGAAAAACATAGGGATCGGGTTTATTCCTGTAAACGGTTTGTAACAGTTTCAGGCTTTCTTCAATCTGTGTCCTTCCCGTATTTACATTATCAACAAGCTTATCCATTCCAAGGCGGTGATACTGATAGAAAAACTGTCTTACCGGCCTATAATTATTATCCAGTAAATTTTGAGACAACCAATAGCGGTTCCGGTTTCCTGAACTACCACCGAATGCTTTCCAACCACTCTCGGGGACGTTTTGTGCATTCATAACAATGGTTTCAGCTTTTTTCAGATAAAAATCTCCACCTTCTGGTGAAAAAGTATCATAATCCAGTCCAATAATAGAATAAGCATAATATGCCAAAATGGAAGTAAGATTAGAAAGATGCTGATTTTCATCAAATTCCAGTGTCTCATTTTCAACATAACGAACATCAAAGTTATTGTCCATAAAATTCAGGACAGTAGTACTATATGTTGAATTATATACCGGCCTTCTGGACTGGACCTGAATCGAGCCTTTAAACTGTTCGGCCCCCAGCTGTTCTGTAAGATTAATAAGAATATTACATTCAATTTTTTCCGTGGCGGCATATACATCCTGCGTCCAGTTACGATTATTCATAAACTCATAAATGGCAGTTTGTAAAGTTCTGAAAATTTGTTTGTTACTTCCCTGAATCTGCTGTGTCACAAGCTGAACATTGCAACGAAGCTCCTGTGCCTTTCCTGAAAAAACATTAATAAATAAAAAAAATAAAAAAACTGCAAAAAATCTTTTCATGTTTCAATAATAAACGAAATTATCAAGGTTTAAGTACTTCCCCTAAAAATCTGTTTGAATTAACTTAATAATATGGGATACGATATCATTAGCAACCTGCACTTTAGATTTTAAGTCAAATACTATAAGCTCTCCCGTTCTGTCAATAATTGTAATTTTATTTGTATCATGGCCAAAACCTGCCCCCTGATCATTAAGAGAATTCAAAACGATCATATCAAGATTCTTTTTCTTAAGCTTCTTCTTAGCATTCACCGTTTCATTTTGTGTTTCCAAAGCAAAGCCCACTAACCATTGTTCAGGGCCTTTCATTCTTCCCAATTCCGCAGCAATATCCCGGGTTGGTTTCAACCTGATAATCCAATCATCTTCACCTCTTTTTGTTTTCTGTTCAGCCGGGGATACCGGTGTAAAGTCGCTTACTGCTGCAGCCATAATAGCACCATCCATCTGAGAAAACAGATCAAGGCTTTTTTCAAACATCTCATCGGCTGAAACTACATTATAAATATGGACTTTTTCATCAGAAGGAACCAAATTCATTGGACCGGCAACGAGGTGGACTTCCGCTCCTTTCTCTGAAAGTGCATCAGCCAGGGCTATACCCATTTTCCCTGAAGAGTGATTCCCAATAAATCGCACCGGATCAATGGCTTCAAAAGTGGGCCCTGCTGTTAGCATAATCTTTTTCCCATGCAGGGGTAGGTCCCCTTCCTGTGTGGTAAAAAAATCAATTAACTTTTCCAGAATAACGGCAGGTTCTTCCAAGCGGCCTTTCCCTGACAGCCCACTGGCCAGCTCACCTGTAGCAGCTTCAATTATGGAAACACCCATATCCTTAAGTGTTTTTACATTACGCTGGGTGGCAGGATGAAGAAACATATCCATATCCATAGCAGGAGCTATAATTACAGGGCATCTTGCTGACAAAAATACTGTAAGCAATAAATTATCGGCCTGACCATATGCCATTTTCGCAATTGTATTGGCTGTTGCGGGTGCAACAATCATTAAATCAGCCCATAGCCCCAAACTTACATGATTAGTCCATTCACCTGTTTTTCTTTCAAATAAACCTGACAATACAGGATTTGCACTTAATGTAGAAAGTGTTAAAGGGGAGATGAACTCTTCTGCTGTAGCGGTCATGATGACTTTAACTTCAGCCCTGTTTTGGACTAAAAGCCTGACCAGGAACGCGGCTTTGTATGCAGCTATGCTCCCGGTAATGCCAAGAATTATTTTTTTCCCTTTAAGCATACCGGCAGAAATAATTAATAAGTACTAAAATTTCTGAGCATCAGGATTTCTGGAATAAATCTCATGATCCTCAAATTCTTGTAAAGCAATAAGTGTAGGCTTAGGAAGCTTCTCATAGAACTTTGAGATCTCTATCTGTTCCCGATTTTCAAACACTTCCTCCAGGCTATCAGTATAATAAGCAAAATCTTCCAGCTTTTTATTTAATTCCTGTTTAATTTCAACAGAAATCTGATTAGATCTTTTCGCACAAATCACTACAGTTTCGTAGATATTTTCAGTTTCTTTATCAAGGTCTCTGATTTTCCTTGTAATAGTTGTTAAAGGTGCTTTTGTTTTCTTGTAATCCATATTCAACTCTTTCAATTATTAGAACTTGTCGGATTTTTAATTAAATAATCCGAAGACTCATTATAAATTTTTTCAGCTTCACGCTTATGTTTACTTTTAGGGAACTCATCCAAAAAAGAATAATATTCATCTACTGTATCCTGATACCTTTCCTGTTGTTTCTGCCTGATACTACCTTCTGCAAGCAAGAAACTGGAACGCAGTTTCAGGTATATTAGTTCCTCACGGTATTCTGACTCAGGATAGTCACTAAGGCTATTTTTTATGGCCGTAATTGCAGCTTTGTATTTTTCAAGATGATAATACAGTCTGGCATTAATAAATGACTTTTCTACCAGCTTATTTTTCATCTCATCAATTAACTTGTCACATTCTTCAATCTTATCACTGGTAGGAAATTTTGTTTTAAACAAGATAAATGCATTAATTGCATTAATTGAATTCGTCTGATCCAACTGAGGGCGTGGTGATAACTTATAATAGCAATAAGCTGAAAGATAGTCTGCCTCCTCAGCATGAGGACTTGAATAGTAGGTAGCTACAAAAGTTCTGAAATAATGGCCAGCCATTGTATAGTCTTGCATCTTATAATAACTCATAGCATACTTATAATCAACTTCTTCTGCTTTGGCCATCCCTTTTAACCTGGGAATAATCTGCTCAAATAAGGTAGAAGCCCTAACCCAATTACCTTCATCATAATACTTTATCCCTAATTCATATTTTGCATCAACATCACCACTTTTCAGTAACTTCTCATACTCACCACAGGATGAGAAGAAAAGTGTAAACAATGAGAGTATCAGTATATTCCTAATCAATTTTCGAAACATTTTGCAAAGGTACGCTTTTCAATCTAATAATGAAATGTTTTTATCCCAAACGCTTTATTTTAATAAATATTATTCAAAAATAGAATTACCGTAACCTTACCATACTCTCCTTATTTTTGAGTGGGAATTTGTACTTGCTTTGTATTACACATGCCCTTCATGATTTTAATCCATTCACAATTTAGTTTTAAAAACTATAAATTCTCAGCAATAAAAAAAGTGAATAATCTCTGTGAATAATATGTTCCTATGAAGATCAGGTTAATATGCAAAACAAATTAAAACAAATTAAACAATTGATTAGTCCCTTGCCAGAATATTTAAAATACCTACCTTTGTACTCAAATTTTAATATAAATTTTTATATAGTGGATCTATTTGAAAAAATTCGGAAAAACAGAGGTGATCTTGGCAAATTCCAAA
>JAOZKQ010000292.1 GCA_029935275.1 Bacteroidales bacterium
CAACATATACATAAAGAACATTATCCTTCACTTCAGAAATAATATATTGTTGCAGGTTCTCATCTGCTTCTATCACCAGGCTGTTTTTATCTCCCTGGGAAATTGACAGATCGATACCACTTTTAACAACAATGCCCAAAAACTCAGACACATCGCGTTGGTCCTGAACAACATTTCCATTCCCCCTGGTCTGGGAAAACAGATTGGACGAAAACAGGATTAGAACAATAATCCAGAATGAAGATTTTAAGAATATTTTTGATTTCATAGTATCAGTAAATTTTATGGTTTGGAAAACATACTATTTAATTGACGATAAAAATTCCCAGATGCTGCTTAACAGGTTCACTCTCTAATGATCATTTATTGAAGCTGATTTAAAAAGCCCGAATTCTGCCAGTGCAGGGTTTGCCCTGGATTGTTCTATGGCTAATCTCACAGTATCAGCTGTAACTTCAGGAAACCTGAGCAAGCGTTTATAACCAATGGTAGTTCCTTCTGTGATAAGCTCCCACTTCCCATTTAATTTTGCTTCGAGTTTGAATTTTTCTACCCGCTGGCCAACTGTGACTTTTTCCTGTAATAATAAGCAATCAAATGTTTTGGTACCATCCATTCTAAATTCAATAGTGGGCATTTCTTCTTTTGCCTTCCAGTAAGTATCATAATCATTATCTGTAAGGGATTTCACTTCCTCAACTGATAAGACTTTTTCATTAACAATACGGGCATTTGCAGCCAGGTTATCTTCAAAGGTTTCATTAAGTACCTTTCTCCATTTTCTCAAAGTTTCCACATCATTTTCATATATCAGCCCCCTTTTGTCCGGGGGTATATTCATCAGAAGCAAGGAGTTTTTACCTACCGAGCTATAATAGATATCCAGTAATTTTTCTACACTTTTAACTTTCGTATCCTGATTCTTGTGATAAAACCAACCTGGCCTTATAGAAACATCAACTTCAGACGGGTACCATACCAGCCTTTTGGCAACTAAAAGTTTATCCCTACTGCCAAGATCTTTTGCCATGGCATCTATTGCCGGCCTGAAAGTACCTCCCTCTTGCTGCGAGCGTGCCGCAACTTCGTCCTCATCCTGTACCATGGCCGGTACCACGCTCCATTCCGTATCACGACCATAACCTGATTCAGTTCCTACCCAGCGCACATCCGGCCCTACAATGGCTATTACAGCATTGGGTTGCAACTGTCTGATGGTCTTGTAATACCGTTGCCAGTCATATACCTGTTTTTTACCATTTGGACCTTCTCCGTTAGCACCATCGAACCAAACCTCAGCAACATCTCCATAATTCGTCAATAATTCCGTCAGTTGATTTACAAAATAATTATTATATTCCTCCGTCCCATAAACGGCACTATTCCTGTCCCAGGGGGAAAGGTATATACCAAGTTTCATCCCCTGTTCCCGGCAGGCATCAGCCAGTTCTTTTACTACATCCCCTTTGCCATTTTTCCACGGGCTGCTTTTTACCGAATGTTTAGTGTACTTACTTTGCCAGAGACAAAAACCATCGTGATGTTTTGCGGTAAGGATGATGAGCTTCATACCGGCATCTTTACATGTCTTTACCCATTGTCCGGCATCCAGTTCTTCAGGATTGAAAAGCCCGGGGTCTTCTGTTCCCTCTCCCCATTCCCTGTTTGTGAAAGTATTGATACCAAAATGAAGAAAGGCCGTTAGCTCCATTCTTTGCCAGGCCATTTGTTTCTCAGACGGAATAACATTGGCAGCTTTTCTAATAATATCATCTTTTGAATCTGTTGGAAGGATTTCCACATAATTCCCAGTTTCTGGAACGGTATTTTGTGCAACAAGGGGCAAACTGATCAATATTAGAAACAGCAGTGTGTAAATTTTTGCAATTATTCTCATTTGTACATGACTTGTTTAATAAATTACCACTTGATAAATCTTTCCCTGACAAAAGACAGGGTGATTCAAAAGTAGTTTATTTATTGACAAAAGGCAAGTTATGGGATGCAAGGCAAAAGGCAAAAGGAAAACTAATTCACCCGCAAAAAAGTAGAGATGCTACCTTTCAATACTTCATCAATATAGGAAAGAGAACCAAACTTATCAATTTTTCCCAGTACCCTGTGAGTATCTGAAGAGCGTATTGCCTCAAAATAAACATCATCCTCATTGGATGCGCCAAGCTTTGAAATATAAAAAGCATCCGGATTTACATACAACAAGCTAGAATAAGAAAAATTATCGAAGGACATGCGAATTAATTCGTCCTCAAATGCAAGAAATATATAATTATCAGAGTAGCTAAGACTGATGATATCTTTCCGGTATGGTAAGCTGAATTCCTTTACTTCCTTTGTTTTATGGTTAAAAGACCAGCCTTTTATACCTGAAAAACCATCAGCTATTTTACTTACAAAATAAACAAGGTCATTCCTGAAAATTTTATACTGACTTAGCCTGTTAATCATAAGACAACTCAGCACATCTTGCTCTTCAACAGATAAAATCCTTTCATATTGAATACTTTTTGACGAAAAACTAATCTGGTAAATATCTTTAACATCAAAACCTTCCTCCAAATTTTCCGGAGTGCCGGCTGACTTTGACCAGCCTGTTAGCAAATATACTTCTTTATCTGCGCCCTGCCATAAGCCCAGGTTAGTCTTTACCGGATTTACGCCATCAACAATAAATTCAGGGTCAACAGGTATTGATATAGTAACCTCCCCTTCTTCCCCATTTGCAAATTTGACAGAGAACTTATCTTCATCAGGTTGTATCTCCCCAATTCTGTACATCAGGTCACCTTTCCCTGTTACCAAAAACTCTACCTCATTAAAACTTTGTGACAAAACGCTTCCTGAGTTAAAATCCGGCAATGCCAGACGAATCACATTCTTTGGAAACACCTGATTATAGTAATAAACATTTTTAAATCCATCTTCCTGAAAATTTTCGGACAATAAAAACCTGACTGACATTTCCATATCAATCTGATCAGGGAATGAATGGAACATGGAATCCTTTTTGCTGTATAAAACCGACTCATATTCAGTCTCATCATCAGTTAAAACAAAAGAGCCCTCAAATACAATATAATCAGGATCCAACATATAAACATCCTTAATATAGGTGCGGGTTGTATCAAAAACCGGTTTCCCCCTGGTGTTAATGAACTTTACTTTTTCAAATCTGGAATCATCAGTAATCTGATATAGAAATAATCCGGATGTTTTGGTCACAAAGGATTTAATACCGGATATGCTATAATGAGAGCCGGAACCAATCGGTGGAAATTCATTTTTCTCAACTTCATTCTTTCTGCATCCATAAAGAAAAAACACAGAAACCAGTATAATTGTGAGCTTTTTCATAACCAACAGTATTAATTACAAAAGCACATTATCCCTACCGCCTTATTTCTAAAATTTAGAACAAAGCGAAAAAGAAAATGAAACTTGTATTAATTTTATACGACAAAATTCATAAATAGTTCAAATCTGCTCTCTTTCATTTTTTATTAAAGCAATACCAGAAATTATAACCATTAAAAAATATTTGCTATATTCTTATCTTAAAAGAAATTATCGAAAAGATAATTCAATTAGAAAGTACTAAAAAACTTTGCTTCATTTTTACTAATTTTGGACTTTCTGAATTAGGATTCTTATTTCTGATACTTAACTAAGTCAATCGTCATAATATGAAAAAGTATATCATCCTTATTTTCTCTCTTTTATTAATCTCCGGAACCACCGGTTTCACATGTACTACTGCTGTCGTTTCCGGGAAATACACAAAAAGT
>JAOZKQ010000708.1 GCA_029935275.1 Bacteroidales bacterium
GCCAGTGAAAAATATTCATTTTTAATAAGGCCATTTGGTCAAGTAATCCTTTTACTGTTTCCATTCCTTTAAAGTAGCGGGATTCATCAAGCATAAAAGCCCTCCAAGGAAATTCCGGTCTGTCAGTAACCTTAATCTCATTTATAGTCGCTGATTTTTTAATATCAGGATTATATTCAAAATCCGGTGGCAGTAATTGACGCAAGCTTTGAATACCATAAAAGATACCGGTAGTTGTGGCTGATTCGATGGAGATATTTTTTCGGGAAATAGTGAGTATGTAGCCTTCATCTCCGGTAATATCAGCTATCTCAATATTCAATTTCAGATGTATTCCTTTTTTCCCTTTTGTTTCAATTGCAGGTTCTTTTCCAAAAGCATTTCTTAAAATTGAAACAAGGTAGTCTGCTTCTTTTTCAGTTTCATTACCGGATATGATTTTTGTTCCTGAATTGAGAACAAAATGGCTTTCCCCTTCAGTGATATCCAATGGGCGGGGTATAATATTAATGTTGCTGTCTGTAATGTTTGACCTGGTGCAGCCCAATAATACCAATAAGATAGCTGGAAATATTTTCATTTTTATGATAGATTAAGTTTGGTTTTTTATCAATTAAATAACTACTCGTGGATACATTTAATTTAAATCAGAATTCCATTCCTTCTCGAAATCTGTTTTATATACCCAGCCGGCTTTTGGATTTTCTCCCCTCATAAAGCGCTCATAAAAAGCAGTGTCATGATGGTTTGCATAGGGGTATTCATCAAACAGATATCCTTTCCCAAACATTCTGGGGTCCCCCTGTTCTTTTAGCTCACTAAAAAGCTGTTCCTTCATTTTCTTTTTTAAGGATAGCATATTATCCTTTTCAGCCAGATTATGGATGCAATCAGGGTCCTCTTTTATGTTGTAAAGTTCTTCATTGCTACGCTTGCCAAAGGCCCATTTCCAGTTTTTGGTATTTGTATTACTCCGGTTTTCATTAAGGATCATGGTTTTTGTCGGGCTGCCGTCGCAATTCAAATA
>JAOZKQ010000709.1 GCA_029935275.1 Bacteroidales bacterium
GGAGAGCTACTGGAAAACAACTATTTATTGCTTAACCTGAATGCACCTAATGAACTAAAAGATGTTTCATGGATCAAACCAGGCAAAGTGATAAGAGAAGTTAGCCTTACAACTCAGGGAGGAAAGGCCTGCATTGATTTTGCTGCTAAGCATAATCTTCAGTTCATTGAGTATGATGCAGGCTGGTATGGGCCGGAATATACTGAAGACTCTGATGCTACCACAATTACACTTGATCCAAAACGATCAAAAGGCCCACTTGACCTGCATGAGGTAATTCGCTATGGAAAGGAAAAAGGGGTTGGGCTTATATTATATGTGAACAGGAGAGCCATTGAAAAGCAACTGGATGACATACTACCTTTGTATGAATCATGGGGTATCAAAGGGGTAAAATACGGATTTGTTCAGGTAGGTCCACAGGAATGGACACGTTGGCTACATGAAGCTATCCGAAAAGCTTCTGAACATCACCTTATGGTTGATATCCACGATGAGTACAGACCCACAGGATTCACGCGCACTTACCCAAATTTCATGACCTGTGAAGGAGTTAGGGGAGATGAGGAAAGTCCATCGAATACTCATACATTAATTACAATGTTTACCCGTTCAATTGCCGGCCCAGCTGATAATACCAATTGTTATTATGCTGACAGGGTAAAAGATAAAATGGGGTCCCATGCATCCCAACTGGCAAAAACAGTGTGCATTTACAGTCCATGGCAATTCTTATACTGGTATGACAGGCCAATTGCTTCACCCGGAGGAAAAAAAATGAAAGAAAAAAATGCAGCTGGGCTAATTGGAGACGAACCTGAACTTGAGTTTTTTGATAAGGTACCTACTGTATGGGACGAAAAACATGTTATTGAAGGAGAAATTGGTAAATACGGAACCATCGCAAGGCGAAGCGGGGAAGAATGGTATGTTGGCTCCATTAATGGCACAGAACCACATACCTTGAAACTCTCTATGGATTTTCTTGAAAAAGGGAAGAAATATACAGCTTATATTTACAGTGA
>JAOZKQ010000710.1 GCA_029935275.1 Bacteroidales bacterium
GCTTGTATGTCAGAAGGGGAGTTTGCGATCCTTGGAACTATTGATGAATACTGGCAAGGGAGATCTATCATTGGCAGCAACTTAATGCCGGAATTTACATGGAAAGAACTGGAGTACTGGGGCAGAACACAATTTCACGCTCCATATTTAGGACAGATACATCATGATTTTGGGGTAAATGGGCATGGCGTATCTGATGAAGACCTATGTGGTTGGGATGATTTCAATCATGCTGATTATCGTCCGGTGGAAGATGTTGTCTCCTGGCCGGATGAAAATGTCGGATTTATCGTTGGAGTTTATGAAACATTTATTGCAACTGATAATCAGGAAAAACTTAACCTTCTGTGGCCCTATTTAAAAAATACCGGAAAAAGGCTTATTGCCCAGAAAGAATTATATGGTGATCCTGAATACCCATGGATATTTAAGACCAGTCATAACATGTACGATGCAGGAGGGTATTGCCAGACATACTCTACTGGAACCGTAATACCAGCATACAAATGTATGGCCCTGATGGCAGAAGCCATGAATGAACCGGGGGCAAAGAAATTTTACGAAAATGCCGCAACAGAAACAGCCAAAGGATTTGAAGCTAAATACCTTACATCTGAATATATCTATTTAGACAAACACTGTGAAGGTGCAATGGCTGGTCCATGGTTTTCCCAATGCCTAAAATTTGATCAATTTGACCAAAATAAAGTAGATACGTATTTGTATGATGTGTTGGAAAAATACTACAATCCAACCATTGACAGTTTGGGTTTTCCTGAAGGAACATACGACGAATGGCCTCAACATCTTGTAGGCCATTTTGGTGGGTTTGCTCTTCAGCGGGAGAAATTTGATGCATCACTTGCACTATGGAAAGATATGTACCACCGTGGCTACAACGACAGAAACAGGGTCTTTAATCTTCCGATATCATTACGGGCAAAGGCAACCCCAAACTATGCTGCAACGAGTATTGATGGTTATTTCCAATATACCAGCCGTACTTCTACATGGAGGTTGT
>JAOZKQ010000037.1 GCA_029935275.1 Bacteroidales bacterium
AAATAAAAAAATAATATGGAACGCAATTTAATAATATCCCGATATTATAGACACAGACTAATTAGCTGATAACACTCCAGTTAATTGAGCTGTCTTTTAAAGCTTGTAACTGTGCTACCAGGATCCTGTTTTCAGGATGAGATAAGCCGGGATCCTTTTCAGAAATTTGCTCAGCTATATTTCTGGCATATTGTAAGATTTGTCCGTCCTGCCCAAGATTAGCAATTTTCAGATTAAAAGCAATGCCACTTTGTTGCGTTCCTTCAATATCTCCAGGTCCTCGAAGTTTTAGGTCAACCTCTGCAATTTCAAATCCATCGTTTGTTCTGACCATGGTTTCCAGTCTCCTTTTTGCTTCAGAGGAAAGTTTAAAGGAACTCATAAGCAGGCAATAAGATTGCTCACTTCCTCGTCCAACCCTTCCGCGCAACTGGTGTAATTGCGAAAGTCCAAACCTTTCTGCACTCTCGATTACCATTACAGATGCTTTTGGAATATCTACACCTACTTCAATAACCGTTGTTGCAACCATGATTTGTGTCCGTCCTGCAACAAAATGTTGCATAGATGCTTCTTTTTCTTCAGGTTTCATCTTTCCATGTACCACACTTACAGCATATTCCGGAGAGGGAAAGGCTCTTGAAATACTTACATAGCCATCCTCCAGGTCTTTGTAATCCATTTTTTCAGATTCTTTGATCAAAGGATATACAATAAAGATCTGTTGACCTGCTGCGATTTGTTTACGGATAAAACCAAAAACCCTGTTTCGCTGACTATCAAAAAAGTGTAATGTCTTAATGGGTTTTCTCCCTGGAGGGAGCTCGTCAATTACTGAAATATCCAGATCTCCATAAAGTGTCATAGCCAATGTGCGGGGTATAGGTGTCGCTGTCATAACTAAAACATGGGGCGGGTGTACATTCTTTTTCCATAATTTACTGCGCTGGGAAACACCAAAACGATGTTGTTCATCAATGATTACCAGTCCGAGGTTTTTAAATATTACTGTTTCTTCAATCAATGCATGTGTCCCAATGATAATGGAAGTCTGGCCACTTTGCAGATCCTCATGGATAATTTTCCGATTTGCTTTTTTTGTTGAACCAGTCAATAAATTTATCGGAATATTTAATTTTTCAGTAAATTTGCTAAGGGTTTTAAAATGTTGTTTCGCCAGTATTTCAGTTGGGGCCATAAGACAGGTCTGATAGCCATTGTCCAAAGCAATAAGGATGGACATTAAAGCTACAAGTGTTTTGCCACTTCCTACATCTCCCTGGAGCAGGCGATTCATTTGTTTTCCGGATCCAAGGTCAGTTCTAATCTCCCTTATTACCCTTTTTTGGGCCTCAGTTAAAGAAAAAGGTAAACACTGATGGTAGAAATTATTCAGGTTATCACCAACTTTTGAGAAAACGTAGCCTTTAAACTTTATTTCACGCGTGGTTTTTAATTTAAGAAGATTAAGTTGAATGTAAAATAGCTCTTCGAATTTTAGGCGGAAAGTTGCTTTTTTGAGAAGTTCGGGATTTTCCGGAAAATGAATATTGATCAGTGCTTCTTTTCTGGAGATGAGATTAAGTTTTTTAACCAGATAAGCCGGTAGGGTTTCGTAAATGCGTTCGCTGATTTTTTGAAGCAGATTAGACTGTAGCTTAAGAATGGTTTTTGAAGAAATATAATTTGTTTTAAGCTTTTCAGTAGTGCTGTATAATGCCTGAAGTCCGGAAGATAGCTTAGCTTCCTTTTTTGATAGCTCATCAATTTCAGGATGGATCAAATGGATTTGTCTCTGATAAATGCTGGGTTTGCCAAATACAACATACTCTTTGTTTTCATCTATGCTGTCTTTGATCCATTTTACTCCGTGAAACCATATTAAGCTGATGCTGCCCTCAGAATCGTAAAATTCTGCTATCAGCTTTTTTCGTCCACGATTACCTTCCAGCCTGAAACCTCTGATTTTCCCTTTAAGTTGAATATAACTAAGGTCACTGCCAATTTGCCGACTTGTATAAAATTTACTTCGGTCGATATATTTATAAGGAAAGTAAGTAATGAGATCATAATAAGTACTGATATTAAGTTCTGTATTAAGAAGTTCTGCCCGTTTTGGGCCAACTCCTGTTAAAAACTTAATTTCCTGTTGAAATAGATCTGACATAAAACCAGTAAATTTATACTACTTGCAATAAACAAAATTAGATTATCTTTCTCAAGAATTAAACCTATATGTTTTGAATTATTAACATTTTGTAAAAAAAATGATAAAATTGCAATGTTTTTGATTCAGGCTAGGTCTAAGTTAAGAAGGATGAAGGATAAATACAGGCATATTTGGAAAGGCATTAAATATAAATTGTTTTCCCGGCATCGTAAGGGGCATGGAATTCATTCACCTTTTGTGTTTGAATTCGTGACGAAGGTTCTTCGAAATCGAGAAGAGAAACCTGTTTATGCAGAAATTGATGAGCTTAGGAAGTCATTACAAGGTTCTCAGGAAACAGTAAGTTACAAGGATCCTGGTGCTGGTTCAGCAACTTTACCGGTTAATAATAGAAAAATTGCTGATATTGTTAAGGCTGCTTCCATTTCCGGGAAATATGGGAAATTGATTTACAGGATGGTGGAAAAATATACTCCTGAGATAATACTTGAAATAGGAACTTCACTGGGTTTAAGTACTTTGTATTTGGCTAAAGCAAATGAAAAGGCAAAGGTATATACGCTGGAAGGGGCTGAGCCTGTTGCAAGACTTGCAAAGGATAATTTTACCAGAATGAATGCTTTAACTATTCAATTAAAAACAGGGCTTTTTAAGGATTCATTGCCGGAAACACTTAGTAAGCTTAAAATGGTAGATATGGTTTTCTTTGATGGAAATCACACTAAAGAAGCAAGCCTGGATTATTTCTATCAATGCCTTGAGAAAGCAGGAAATCAAACAATTTTTATTTTTGATGATATTCATTGGTCAGAAGGAATGGAGAATGCCTGGAATATTATCAAAACTGATGAAAGGGTTAGAATAAGTATTGATCTTTTCCGAATGGGGATTGTGTTTTTTAATAAGGGGATTGCAAAGCAGGATTTTATTATTCGTTATTAAATCTTTTCCCGGTATTTGGTAGCTTATTTGTTAAATATATCAGATGTTAACAAAAATTAACTTCTGATCTTTTTGTTTTTGGACTGAATAGACTATTTTAGTAAAATAATATTTTAATTAAGCTTTTATATGAGTAATATTATAAAAATTGAGAACATCATTAAAAACTATTATATAGGAACAGTGGTGGTCAGGGCTTTGCGTACAGTATCATTAGATATGGAAAGGAATGAGTATGTTGCAATTATGGGGCCTTCCGGTTCTGGTAAATCTACTTTGATGAATATACTGGGATGTTTGGATACCCCAACTGATGGAATGTATATGTTGAATGGGAAGGATGTTAGTAAAATGGAGGATGACCAACTTGCAGAAGTCAGGAATAAAGAAATTGGTTTTGTTTTTCAGACTTTTAATTTGCTGCCAAGATATACGGCACTTGAAAATGTGATTTTACCCCTTATTTATGCTGGAATATCTAAACATGAAAGAATTGAAAGGGCAAAAGAAACGCTTGCTAAGGTAGGATTGGCTGACCGTATGGATCATAAGCCTAATGAACTGTCGGGTGGTCAGCGACAGAGGGTTGCTGTTGCAAGGGCACTGGTGAATAATCCTTCAATTATACTTGCTGATGAGCCTACCGGTAATCTTGATTCCAAAACTTCTAAAGATATAATGGGCTTGCTTGACGATATTCATTCTTCTGGGAATACTGTTATTGTTGTGACTCACGAAGAGGATATTGCACAAAATGCTAAAAGGATCATTCGTTTGATGGATGGAGAAATTGAGAGTGATGTGTTTAAAGCTGTAAATGTAAATGCTTAATTAATCCTCTTTTTTTTTGAATGTGAAAATATACACAAAAACGGGCGATAAAGGACAAACCTCTCTCATTGGGGGCAGAAGAGTTTCAAAAACCCATTCTCAGATCGAAGCTTATGGAACGGTTGATGAACTGATGGCTTATGTTGGTTTGTTAAGGGATATGGAAATTGCTGAAGAGAATAAAGAGGCTTTATTGTTTATTCTTGACAGGCTGATGGCTTGCGCTTCTATTCTTGCCATGGACCAGGAGGTTAAAGGGATAAACTTGCCTGAATTATTTGAACAGGATATATCCTTTCTTGAGAGGAATATTGATGAAATGGAGAAAGATCTTGAGCCATTGAATTCATTTGTTCTGCCTGGAGGTCATACCATTGTTTCATATTGCCACATCGCCAGGACTATATGCAGGAGGGCTGAAAGAAATCTGTTGAGAATTGAGGATCCAGGTCTGAATTTAAGCCTGGTTGAACAGTTTTTGAACAGATTATCTGATTATCTTTTTGTTCTATCCAGGAGAATTGCCAGGGATCTGAGTATAGAGCAGATTAAATGGGAACCTGGTAAAGAATAAGCTTGTCTTTCCCTTTTCTTTAAAATTAAGGCATTCAGGAGTAAATCTATAAGTTTTCTTTAAAAATTATAGAAAAAAAAGTACTTTTTTTTTCTATTTAATAATCTTCTTTGATTTGATAGATTATTTTATATATTTGCAAAATTTTAAGGGAAGGATTAATTAGCAATTTCTCAAAAATATTGAAAATATGTATTGGACGTTAGAATTAGCATCGAAACTGGAAGATGCACCGTGGCCGGCCACGAAAGAGGAGCTTATTGATTATGCTATTCGATCTGGAGCACCAATGGAAGTTATTGAAAACCTTCAAGGTATTGAGGATGAGGGTGATATATATGAAAGTATCGAGGATATCTGGCCGGATTATCCTAGTAAAGATGATTTCTTTTTTAATGAAGACGAATATTGAAAATTAAAAGAGCCATTAGGGCTCTTTTTTTTATACTTTTATTTTTATAAAACATTCTTATTACCTGAATATATCCTTCACACTTTTTGGCCTTTCTTGTATTTTCCATACAAAACCTTCCAATTTAATATTATCCAGTGTAATTTTATCTTTTGGCAATAATTTCATATCTGGTTGTTTTAAAAATTTTATTTCATTTATTTTCTTGTTTTTAAGAAGCAATATTATATCACTGCTCTCAGCAAAATTCACCCCTATTGTTTTTTCTTCATCTTTAGGAAAATAAATGCTTTGTCCGTTACCGGAAATGTTAAACTTGTAAATTTCGCCATCTCGAAAATAACCTGTCATGTTTTTTCCTTTTATCTGGTTGAAATAAAGGGAGTCCTCTTTTGAAATAATAAATGATCCTTTGTACATCTCAAGCCGGTCAGGTTGGCTCATATGCGTATAAAGTTCAATAAATTCTGCTGACAATTGGTGCGCATCTGACCAGATATATGGTTCACCATAAAACATGATTACCGAATCTGCAAACGAATAGGCCAGTGAATCACATAATCCTTGTAAGTTTTTTGAGAATAATTTAACATGATGATAAGCACTTATTATCTTGTATTTGTTAGTGCTATCCAATTTTGAACGTAAGGTGTCTGCATGTAAAAATAAACTATCTTTTTTGCTTAGTATTTGAATAAACAGTGCACTATCTGTGAGCATTGATTTCTCTGGGTTTTCCTGAAAGTGGCCATAATTTCCTTTCAATATAAGTTTTTGGGTGGAGTCATAGAAAACAACATGGCTATAGGCTTCTCCAACTCCCAGTTTCCTATCGTAATACAAGGAATCACCCTTTATTTCCTGCTTACTGCTTTTAAGCATGGCATTTCCGGAAAACCTGGAAATATCATTCTTCATATCATACCATCCCTTTTCACAGTAGATGTAGTTGCTATCGGAAATAATCTCTGTAGGCCCAAAAAAAGTTGTAACTTCTGATTCAGTGTGATACTTCATTGTATCAGAATAAATTACGTAGTCAGGGCTTGTTACGACTACACTATCATGGAAGTAAAAAAGGTTCTGTTTTGAGTAAAATGTTCCCCTTTTACTTGATAAATGGTTATCATCAATTAAAATATTACCAATTGTTCTGTAAAAACCAATATCCTTATCCAGGTCATAATCCAGAATATTTGTAGTGAGTGTTGTTTCTTTATCTTCAAGTTTTACGTTTCTCCTGAATGCTGCAAGTTTTGTGGTTGCGGAATAGTTTAGATAATCACCATGAAGATGTAGTGTGTCTCCCTGTCGAATGTAAACGTGTCCGAATGCTTCAACGCTGTCACTCTGAAATAAATATGCGCTATCACAACTCAGGTAAGCTCCGGCATGTTCAAGTTGAACGTCTCCTATTAGTTTTTTTACATCATCACCTTTACTCCTGTCAAATTTCATGGTATTAGCATGTATTAATTCAATTTTTTTTCCTTTTTGGGGAAAGAGACTAAAGTTGATTATGAAAAGGAAGGCAAGGATGACGAAAGAGGATCGCTGCCAATTATTTGTCCGGAAGACACTATGATGATCTTTTATATTAAAATGAATCTTCATACTAGGCCAGATCTAAAGGTGATGAGCCTGATTTTGCCGGAAGTTTTATTTTACCCAGCCTTTGTTTGTGAAATTACAAGCTCTATAGGATTCATCAATATGTATATATGTTGTTTTCTGTTTTTCTATAATCCAATCAGTCATTGCCTGTTGCTGCTTTGACATCTTAGTCATTTGGGTCAAGATAGAATAGTCGTATTTCAGGTTAGCGGTATGTGGCTCAAGCCGGTTTGTGATTTTAATAATTCTAAAAACCGGAGATCCTGTCATATCTTTTGATTCAAAGGGGTCAGAAATGTCCTGTAGTTTCAGGTTATTGACCGCTTCAGCTGTTGCCTGGTCCAACTGATCAAGTTGGAACCGGGTATCACCCGTCATGGGATTAACTGCAATTCCTCCACTCATTACAGTTTCCTCATCCTGCGAATAGAAATGAACTGCATCTATAAAATCAATTGAATCAGCCCTGATCAACTTAGCAGTGGAGTCAAGAAATTCCAGTGCACTTTTTCTTTCAGCTATGGTTACTCTGGGTTTCATTAATATGTGCCGTACATTAACTTTTTCATCTTTTCTCTCAATTAGCTGAATAATATGGTAGCCAAATTTTGTTTGTACAATAGGAGATACTGCTCCCATTTTAAGTGAAAAAGCTGCTTCTGCAAACTCAGGTACAAGTTCACTTCTCCCTTGAAAACCAAGCTCTCCACCCCTGGCAGCCGATCCAGGGTCCTCAGAATACAAAATAGCTAAGGTAGCAAAGTCTTCTCCATCTATAACCCGTTTTCTCAAGTCCAGTAACTTTTGTCGGATTGCTAACTTAGATTCTTCAGAATAGGGTGGGTTTCTGACCAGTTGCCTGTACTCAATCTGAGCAGGGATTACTGGCAGGCTGTCTTTAGGTATTCTCCTATAGAAGGTCCTTATTTCCGAAGGAGTAGTTGTTATATCTTCGGCAATTTTTGCTTGCATTTGCTGGGTTAACATTTGATCCCTTATTAAATCGCGAAAGTCAGATCTAATTTCCTGCATGGATTTATCATAATATGCTTCCAGCTTTTTTTGGGAACCAATTTGGTCAATGAATTTTTGTAGTCTTGAATCAAGTTCCATTTCCACTTGTGCTACAGAAACCTCAATACTGTCAATTCTGGCCTGGTTTAACATGAGTTTAGAAACGAGAAGGTCCTCAAGAACCTGACATTTCATATCTCCCTGTGAAGTCATTCCCTGGCTCATCATCTGCCTGTACATGTTCTCAATATCTGATTGCAGAATAATGTTGTTACCTACGGTAGCTACTATTCTGTCCACTATTTTTTGCTGAGCTTTTAAATGAACAGGAAGCAGGATAACAAGAATAAGTATAATTAAGTAATTTATGATTTTTCTCACTCGTAAGTATTTTTATAATTTAGTAGATTTCAAATTTATTATTTGTTTTGGCATCAATATAAAGCTTGTTCTCCAGTTCATTTATGAATTTGATTTTTCGTTGGTTGAAAATGATGCTCTTAATCTGATTTTCTACATATTCTATTGGAGAAACGGAAGACTTGAGTTTATATTCTCTAATGGAAGCAAAATAGTAATATGATGAATCTTTTGCTTCCATTCCCTTATTATATCGAAGGTATCTTTCAGTGTTTGTAGTAATAATTTTAGGAAAACGTTTTAGAAGAAAACTAAAAGATACCCATTCTTCATTAAAATCATCATATTTTTTTGCGTATTTATAACAATAACTTTCTAATTCATTCAGATCATTATCATCATCTGATTTATACCATTTTTTAACATCCTTAATATTAGGAGATGACGCAGGGATCTGAATAAATATAGCCTTAACAATGTTATCTTTTAATTTGAAGGTATTGGAATTGTCTTCATAATAGTCATTAATCTCTTTTTCAGAAATTGCAGCATTCATTTTTTGACGTATCATACCCTGCTCATAATAATAAATACTCAATGAAGCCTTTGTATCTTCCAGCCTGTAATTAATTTCATTTTGCTGGCTACGGCTAAGGTTTTCTTCAGCCTCTTTATACAATAGTTCTTTTCTTATCCAATCTTCAATAAACTTATTTGCCAGCGCAATACTATCCTTTGTTGAAATTCCGTCTTTATATAAGTCTGGTAATTCTCTTTTCATTAAAACCTTGCTTCCAACTTTTGCCAGGGCACGGTTTTTATTAATGGAAGGAGTTTCATTACAGGAATTTCCAAGCAGAATGATTAATATAATCCAAAGGTATTTCATTATTTTGTCGTATCTATAGTAGATTTAAGCTTTGTTAATGTTTTCTGATTTACTTTTACCGGATATTTTTTCTTTAATTCTTTTATCCATTTTTCTTCCAGGAAATTTTGATAATCAGAAGTAACCTGTCCTCTGATTTTTTCAAGTGGCACAGGTTTAGGATCCAGGACGTCCATTACCAGGATGATTTTATTTCTACCGGACTCAATTACAGATTTCTTAAATCCTTTTTTCCAGTTTAATTTATCAATAAAATAATCTTCACCTTTTTCATATTTATTGACAGACAGGGTTATGGGGGCGTCAATGGAATCTGGTGGAAAACTGGACCGAATACATTCCATTTCATTTTGACTTTTTTTGCATTTTTTCAGATTTTTGTTTAAGCTTTTTTCGCGGGAAGCATCTTCCAAAGAAAATTGGGCTATTTCAATACTATCTTTACCTAAATAATTATTTTTATGTTGTTCATAAAACATTTCCAGTCCACTGGTATCAATAATTGCTTTTGACCATACATTTTTGTCTGAAATCTCAAAAAGGAGCATACCATCATGATATTCTTTTAAAAGATATCTGTAGTCGGGGTATTCTTCCTCCAGGTTGATTTCCTCATATGAAACAAGTTCTTTTTCAATAAAAGCATTTAACATTTGATTAACATACCATTTTGAAGATTCGTTATTGGCAATCCCCCTTTGTGTTTTGAGGTATGGGATAAAATCTTTTGTAGTATATTTTTTCTCCGCAAATGAAAAAAGTGTTTCTCCGGAGAAATAGGATAATCTCTTTTCCCATGTTCCATTTTGAAATGAATTAATATCAATGGCATTATATAATGACTTTATATTTGCAGAATCCAGACTAAAGTTATATTTTTTCTTTAAATTATTTATGAAAACGTCCAGAGCGACTTCCTCTCTGCTTCCAGAATAGATTTTTTTTCTGATTTCATCCTTTGTTTCATCAAAAGTCCCTATTTCTTTTCTGTCAATTCTTTTAATTACATGCCATCCAAAACCAGTTTGCACAGGTTTTGAAATATCGCCATTTTTTTGCAGGTTGAACGAGGCAGTTTCAAACGCCTTTACCATTCTTCCAGTACCAAACCATGGAAGCTCTCCTCCATTCCTGGCAGAATTATAATCATCTGAATATTTTCTTGCAAGCTCTTCAAAACTATCACCTGCCTGAAGTTTACTTTCGATCATTTGTATTTTTTGTTTAGCTTCCTCTTTAATATCAGGTGATGAACCCCTTGGTACTGCAACCATAATATGGGCAACTTTAATCTCGCCAATTGCTTTTCTTCTATCATTTACTTTAATGATATGATAACCAAACCGGGTTCGTACAGGAAATACCATATTCCCGGGTTTTGTATTGTAAGCGGCTGTTTCAAAGGTATAAACCGTTTGGAAGACAGTAAAGTAGCCAAGGTTTCCTCCGTTAGATTTAGCAGAAGGGTCATCTGAAGCACCTCTCGCCACTTTTTCAAATGACTCTCCTGTCTTTAAACGTTTTGCAATTTTATCAACTTTTTCATAGGCCTTAAGTGTATCCTCAGGACTGGCATCCGGATTGGTTTTGACAAGAATATGACTGGCATTAATGTTGTATTGCATTCGCTCATAAGCTTCTTTTACCAGCTGATCAATCGTATTTTCGTCTGTGAGATATGGCTTTGCCAGTTGGTTTTTATAACCTTCAAACTCCTTTTTGAAGCTGGGCAGGGTGTCATAACCTAAATCTTCAGCAGCGATGACTTTAAGCTTAAAGTTCATGAAAAGATCAAGATAATCATCTACTGTAACCTTATCGGCTCCCTCTTCTCCAATGCCTCTGTTTTTTAGATAAATTCTTTTAAATTCTTCTGTGGATATTTCCTGGTTACCAATCGTCATAAGGGTTTGCTCCTCTATCGCCTGACTAAAAGAATCCAGGGGAATTAAGAGAAATGTCAAACAGGTAAAAATAAAGATACTTAAAATTGTTTTCATAATTCTCCTCTTATCTTTTTTGTTTTAGAAGTAAGAATGGTTTATCGGCTGTAGTTAGGAGCTTCTCTTGTAATTGTAATGTCATGAGGGTGACTTTCATTAATACCAGCTTGGGTAATTTTAATGAAACGGGCTTTTTTAAGGCTTTTCAAATCAGCAGAGCCACAATAACCCATTCCTGCGCGCAGACCGCCAAGTAACTGGTAGAGCACCTCAGATAATAAACCTTTGTAAGGAACTCTTGCTGTTATTCCTTCAGGGACCAGCTTTTTAAGGTCATCTTCTACATCCTGAAAATAGCGGTCTTTTGATCCTTGTTGCATGGCTTCAATTGAGCCCATCCCCCTATAGGATTTGAATTTGCGGCCATTATAAATAATTGTTTCTCCCGGAGATTCTTCAACTCCCGCAAAGAGTGATCCGGCCATTACAGTATCTGCACCTGCAGCAATGGCTTTTACAATATCTCCGGAATAACGAATTCCTCCATCTGCAATAACCGGAATATTGCTACCTTTTATAGCATTGGAAACGTCATAAATGGCAGTTAATTGTGGTATTCCTACGCCTGCGATTATCCTGGTTGTACAAATTGAACCTGGACCAATTCCAACCTTAACGGCATCTGCTCCTGCATCAACAAGAGCCCTGGCTGCATCACCGGTTCCAATGTTGCCAACAACAAGCTCAATATCCGGGTAGCTTTTCTTCACCAGCTTAGCCATTTTAAGAACTCCGTTTGAGTGGCCATGGGCTGTGTCAATAACTACTGCATCCACACCTCCGTCCACGAGGGCATGTACCCGGTCCATTGTATCAAAAGTTACTCCTATTCCTGCAGCTACTCTCAATCTCCCTTTACTGTCTTTACAAGAATTTGGCCGGTCTTTGGCAGTTGTAATATCTTTAAATGTAATTAATCCTTTAAGTTTATAGTTTGAATCAACGATAGGGAGTTTTTCTATCTTATGGTTTTTTAAAATGGCAGATGCTTTTATAAGGTCTGTATCTTCAGAGGCTGTAATCAGGTTTTCATGTGTCATAATTTCCTTAACAGGTCGCTCAGGATTATGTTCAAAACGAAGGTCCCTGTTTGTGACAATACCAATTAGAGTTTCTTCCTCATCAATAACAGGGATTCCTCCAATTTTATATTCATCTATAAGATCAAGCACATCTTTCACTTTGG
>JAOZKQ010000293.1 GCA_029935275.1 Bacteroidales bacterium
CTTCCGGCTTCACAAGCGGACTGGACTCATATTTAGATGGTTTGGCATCTTTAAGGAAAACATTTCCTTCCATGAATACGGGTAATTTAATCTGATCGTATTCTTGCAGACCCCCGTTTATGAATATATTGTTGTAAAACCTTTCATCACCACTGTTATTCGGCGCCAGGCCAACAAGCTCAGTAGAGTGTGCTTTAAGGTAGGGTGTCTGACGTCGTTCACCGGTTATGACATGCACCCGGCCGGCAATCAGATTATGCACATAAGCTCCACCCTGTGAGTTTACTAATAAACTATTTTTTGAAAGTAAAATATTATTGTCAACCATAAAGGGTCCATGATTGACCTCTACAAACAAGTCCTCCCCGGGGCCGTTATCATGCAGCAGGTTCCTGCTAATACGCGTGCCCTGTGTCATCCAGTCCAACCAAATGCCGCGATTTGTATTGAAAATATGATTATCACTGATTTCTGTATCAACAGCACCGTGGAACTTGATGCCGGCCATTTCTGCCCCGGTAAACAGATGTCGCACATGAATGTCATGAATGGTATTGCCTGTTACCTTACAAAACACTGGCCCCATACTACCAACAATCCCGGCCTGCTCACAGTGGGAAATATGATTGTTGCTTACAAGGTGGTGACCAATTTTGTCCTTTGACCAGCCTTTATCTAAAGCCCTCTCAATGGTCTTGACATATCCACCTGCCGAGTTCTGTGATGTGTTATCATACTCATCCCCATATTTACCAAGTGTGATACCTGTGCATACTGAATAGCTTATGTCATTATTCTCAATAATCCAGCCTTTGCTCCAATTTGTGCCAATCAAACCTATTTGCTCGGCAGTGGGTGGTGCCCAGGGAGTGGCTGCATGCATCATCTTAAATCCACGTAGGGTGATATAATTCACAGCTGTTTTCTCCGGATAAAATACTGTTTGACGAACATTGATCTCAACCAGACTTTCATTAGGATTGACATTCTTAAACTGCGCACTGATGGTTGTATTAAAAGAGTCAACCTGTGCAAACCATAGGCGCGTATCTATTGTTTCATCAACCGGTTTCAGTGTTTCTTCCAAATTCACGGCCTCTGTTAGCCAATTACCATTTAAATAAACTGCGCCGGTATGATGTTCACGCCCCAACGGATTGAACCAGTCTCCATTTATCAAATCATTGTAGGGATTAAAGTCTTTAAAAAAACTATTAGGAATGATGACCATCCATGTGTCATTCTCCTTTTTTTTCCAGGCTTTGATTATCTCAGAGCCCTTTATAATAACTTCCTCGTTCGGAACAGTCTGGTAAACAATCCGTTTATTATCGGAGCTACCGCCACGGGGAGGATTGATACGCTCGCGGTAAACGCCTTGATGCACGGTGATTATATCACCGGGTTGGGCTATCTTGGCTGCCGCAGAGATAGTTTTTAAAGGACTTGACCTGGATCCCTTATTAGAGTCATCACCATTTACAGCAACATGATATTCGTTTGAACAGCCAATTGATAATATCATTAATATTATTCCAATGCTTCTTATGTTTTTCATTTTAGTAGAATTTTTACTTATTTAGAATTCATTCATATATACTAATTTTGGAATCATACCTTTTATTCTTCTTTTTGTTTATTGAAAGAAATGCATTATAAGAAGTTCCCTTTATTATTATTTATTAGTTGCAGCTTATAAATTTGATCTAAACTTATAAAATTTCGAAAGTATAGAAATACTCAATGTAGCAAATGCAACAACTGAAACTGAACTTATAGGCATAAGTATTGCTGCAATAATAGGAGAGAGGGTGCCGCTAACCGCAAAGGATAAACCAATTACATTATATAGAAAAGATATTGAAAAACTTATGAAAACCACGATCATAGCTTTATGGGTGAAGTTAATGAAGTGATTAAGCTTACTAAACTGTTGTGATTTTAAAATGGCATCACAGGCCGGGGAGAATTGAAATATATCATCAGCAATACTAATACCAACATGACTTTCATTTAAGGCACCGGCATCATTGAGCCCGTCACCCACCATCAGGACCTTTTTACCTTCATCTTTTAACTGGCGGATATATTTTAGTTTATCTTCAGGTGACTGGTTAAAATGAAGCCTCGTTTTATCCCTGAATACGGGAAGTAAACGTTCCTTTTCAGAATCATTGTCCCCTGAAAGAAGATGGAGTTCACAGTTTATTGATAGTTCATTAATTACCTTATCCATACCTTCCCGGTAACGATTATGGATAGCGAAGTAACCTTTTACCTGGTTGTTAATATTAACAAATACAATGGTAGATACAGCTTCTGAGCGGCTTGTTTTGCCGGTAATAAATTTTTCAGAGCCAATATTAACTTTTATCTGATTTACCTGTGCCGTAATTCCCATGCCGGGAATCTCTTTGAAATTTTTAATTTCATAATTGAAAAGGCTTTCCAGATCATTTGTGATAGCTCTGCTAACCGGATGGGTCGAATGCTTACTCACAGAGCGAATCATGCCTTTTTCTTCTTCGCTCAGTTTATCGCCTTTCCACTCTGTATCCATTTCAGCTGAGTATGTTATGGTTCCGGTTTTATCAAAAACAATAGTGTTGATTTTACTTAAACGCTCAATAACTCCGTCCTTTTTCAGATAAAATCCATTACGGCCAAACCAGCGCATGGTACTTCCAAAAGTGAAAGGTAGGGTAAGTGCAAGTGCACAGGGGCAAGCAATGATCAATACTGAAGTAAAAGCAAAAATAGCTTTCGATGAGTCATTTATTAACCAGTAAATGCCAGCAGTAGTTGCAATTAATAAGATAACAATGGTGAAATACTGACTTACCTTATTTACTACCGATCCAATTCCTTCTTCTTTTTCTGACTCCGTTTGGTACTGGTTCCAGAGTTGGGTAAGCTTGCTTTGATCAACCCGTTTTGTTACTTCCAGTTCAATACTGCTGCCAATTTGCCTTCCTCCTGCAAATAAGTTATCTCCGGCCTGCTTAGATACAGGCAAGGATTCTCCGGTAACAAAACTATAATCAATATTACCTGTTCCTTTAATAAGGATGGAATCTGTAGGTATCAATTCCTGGTTTCTAATAAGTATATTATCAGTTGGTTTAACATCATTTAAAGCCATAACAGATTCCTTACCATCAGAAATACGGGTAACCGCAACCGGGAAGAATGACTTATAGGTTCTCTCAAATGACAGTGCCTGGTATGTTTTGCCTTGGTACCATTTTCCAATCAAGAGAAAAAACACCAGTCCTGTAAGGGAATCCATATAACCAATGCCGGTACCTGTAAATATCATCCATGAGCTTTGAAGAAATAAAGTTGTAATTCCTAAGGCAATAGGCAGGTCTATATTAACGATTCCTTTTTTTAGATTTTTAAATGCTGAAAGGAAATAGTCATTGCTGCAATAAAATACTACAGGCAGAACCAGCAGGAAACTCATCCATCCAAAGAAGTCCTGTAAGAAATCTTCCAGTAAATGCCCTCCTGGCAAATACTCAGGAAAATTATACATCATAATATTCATAAAACTAAAACCGGAAATTCCAATCTTAATTAATAAGGTGGTTTGTGTTTTTTTATTATCCTCACTTTTCTCCAGGGAAATTTCTGGAATATAATGAATGGATTCCAAAAGTTCAGCGATTCTTCGCAGATTCGTTTTTTCTTCGTTATAAGTTATGAATACTTCCTTTTTAACAAAATTCACACTGGAATGAGTGATGCCGGGATCCAGCGTGTAAAGAT
>JAOZKQ010000711.1 GCA_029935275.1 Bacteroidales bacterium
CATTCCTTTTCAGGATGATTATAATAACCACAGGGACAGGGGTTCATTGAGGCAATCATCATAAAACTGGCCGGATACTCCACCGTAAATTTTGCCCTGGAAATGGTAATTACACGGTCTTCAAGCGGCTGTCTTAATACTTCAAGAACTGTTCGTTTAAATTCCGGTAGTTCATCGAGAAATAACACTCCATTGTGTGCCAATGATATTTCCCCGGGCTGTGGCCAGGCTCCCCCGCCTACAAGTGCAACGTCCGAAATTGTATGATGTGGCGATCTGAATGGCCTTTGCGTAATAAGTGAATTTTCCCTTTCAATTTTTCCGGCTACCGAATGGATTTTAGTGGTTTCCAGGGCTTCGTCAAGGCTTAAAGTCGGCATGATAGTTGGCAAACGCTTTGCCAGCATCGTTTTTCCGGCACCTGGGGGGCCAATCATAATTGCATTATGCCCACCAGCCGCTGCAATCTCCATGGCTCTTTTTACCGTCTCCTGTCCTTTTACATCCTCAAAATCAAACAAATAATCATCTACCCTTGATTCAAACAAAAGCTTTAGGTCAACCTTTTTTTGCACCAATAAGTTATCGCCGTTTAAGAACTCCACTACTTCGCGCAGATTATTAGCGCCATATACCTCAAGTCCTTCCACTACGGCAGCTTCCTCAGCATTTTTTTCAGGAAGGATAAAACCTTTAAAACCCTCAGCCTTTGCCTGAAGTGCAATAGGAAGTACACCCTTTATTGGTTGTAATCCCCCGTCCAGTGACAGCTCTCCCATTATCAGATAATCTTCAAGAATATCCGGGCGTAACTGTTCTGAGGCAGCAAGAATTCCTGTTGCTATAGTGAGATCATATGCAGAACCCTCCTTTTTGATATCAGCAGGAGCCATATTAATAACAATTTGTTTACCGGGCCATTTATAATTCAGGTTACCAAAAGCCGATACCATACGGTGCTGACTCTCCTTTACTGCATTATCAGGTAATCCGACCAAAAGAAAACGGATTCCTCT
>JAOZKQ010000038.1 GCA_029935275.1 Bacteroidales bacterium
ATGTTAGCTCTTTAAGTAATTCGCAATCAGACATGCTGACATTTCCCATTCCTTTAGACTTTAGGTCGTATTTTCGTATCAGTGCTATTAGCTGAGCAAGCTTGCTAACAGAATAGAGTCTTGCTGCAGCTTGGTATTCAGAGATAAAAAAGGGATTGATTTTTAACTTTGATGCAAGGTTCCCCCTGGATTTATCCTTCACGAAATGATATGCTAAAACTTTACTGAAGAAGTAATAAAGTGATGAAACCGTTAATGTAAATGGATTGTGGTTTGGATTTTTGCAAAAATAGTTTGCTATTTGGTTTGCTTTTAAAATATCTTTTCTGCCTAAAGCTTTATTAAATTCCAGGTTGTTAAACTCTTTGCTAATTCCAATATTTTGTTCAACCAGGTCAGCAGTAATAATTGTTTCCCCTTTTGGAATGACGATAATAAGTTTTTCCAGTTCATTCACTATCTTACTTAAGTCATTACCCAAGAAATCAGTTAAGACAAGTCCAATACCCGGCTCAATTGAATAATTTCTTTCTTTCAAATAATTTTGAATCCATCCTGGTATTTTATCTTCATAAATTTTCCCGGAATTAAAAAAGATTCCATTTTTATTTAGTGATTTATAAAGTTTAGTTCTTTTATCAAATTGCTTGTATTTGTAGTTTATTACAAGAATAGTTGATTTTAAAGGTTTTTCAATGTAATAAATCAGATCATCAATTTCTTTAATATTCTGAGCCTCTTTTACAATTACGACCTGGTAATTAGCCATCATTGGGAATCTTTTGGCCGTATTTATAATTGTTCCAATATCAGTATCTTTTCCATAAAACATCATTTGATTAAATGTTTTTTCCTGATCGGTAAGTACATTTTTTTCAATATACTCAGTAATTTTATCAATGTAATAAGGCTCTTCTCCGGTTAGAAAATACACCGGGTGATAAATCTTTTTTTTGAGGTCAGATAAAATCTCGTTGAAAGTCATGTAACATTAGAATTTTAAATGTTTAACAGAAATACTCATATTCTCCAGGTTGGTTAACGCATTTATACCAATCTTCAAATGATTCTCAACAAATTTATCCGTTATTTCCTTGTCACTTTTTTGGGTTTTAATGCCAGTGGAGATCATAGGTTGGTCCGATACAAGGAGTAGAGCTCCTGTGGGAATTTGGTTCGCAAATCCCACTGTAAATATGGTGGCAGTTTCCATATCAATGGCCATAGCCCTGGTTTTCTTTAAGTATCTCTTAAATTTTTTATCATGTTCCCAAACCCGGCGGTTAGTAGTATAAACTGTACCTGTCCAGTAGTCCTTATCTAATTGGGCAATTGCATCTGAGATAATTTTTTGCAGATTAAATGATGGCAATGCAGGGACCTCCGGTAGTAAATAATCATTAGATGTCCCATCACTTCTGATTGCTGCGATTGGAAGAATAAAATCCCCCAGTTTATTTTTTCGTTTAAGTCCTCCGCATTTTCCCAGGAAAATTACTGCTTTGGGTTTTATTGCTCCTAACAGATCCATAATTGTTGCGGCATTTGGGCTTCCCATGCCAAAGTCTATAATGGTAATTCCATCAGAGGTAGCATTAGGCATGTTATTATCAGCTCCATTAATAGGTACATTTTTCCATTTAGCAAAGAGCTCAACATAATGAGAGAAATTAGTTAAAAGGATACATTTTCCTAATTTAGAAATATCTGTACCGGTGTATCTTGGTAGCCAGTTGCCTACAATTTCTTCTTTAGTCTTCATTTATTTGTAATTATGGTTGAAGATTTCTTTTTGTTACATTTGCGAAGATACTAAAATTGTGTGGGTTTATGGATAAATTAAATTTGCCGGAATACACTTTTAGAGTGAATAATTTCAAAGATCAGAAATGGATCTTTGACCCTTTACGCAAAAAGAAAGTAGTATTGACCCCGGAAGAATGGGTTAGGCAAAATTTTATTCAGTTTCTTATTCAGGAAAAGCATTACCCTGAGCAACTGATAAAAGTTGAAATGGGGTTTAAAGTAAATAATTTAACAAAGAGAAGTGATATACTTGTTTATGACAGAAAGGGAAAACCATCACTCATTGTGGAATGCAAGGCTCCATCGGTGAAAGTATCTCAGGATGTATTTGATCAGATTGCCAGGTATAATATTAGCCTTAAAGTTGACTTTTTAGTTGTTACAAATGGTATGGAACATTATTGTTGTAAAATTAATCATCAGAAAAAATCATATCAGTTTTTGAGAAATATTCCTGATTTTGAGGATCTTAATGTGGATTGATTAATTGAAGTAGAAATTCATTCTTCCATTTCCCATGATTCTGGCTCCAGTCTTTTTTTTCGCCTGTAACTATAAATCCAAATTTTTGGAATAAGTCTAAACTAGCCTTATTATCATCTGAAATATTACAGTAAACCTGATGAAGATCAAGTACCTGGAAACAATAATCTATTAAGATTGATAGCGCATCTGATGCATATCCCATACGTCTTTGAGAAAGGTCTTTGATAAGTATTCCAACACCTACTCGTTTATGAAAAGGGTCAAAATCGAACAAATCAATAGTTCCTATCGTTTCCTTTCCTTTAGAGATCGCAAGGTCAATCATGTATCTGAACTGTTTTGTCTGGTATATATCCAGTCTGGAGTCCTGAATAAATTGTTCAATAGTATGTCTGGAAACAGGAATAAGGGCATTACTAAGCTCCCAAATTGATGGGTCATTTTCCCATTCAAATAAAAGATTAATATCTTCGGGCTCAGGCGCACGGAGTTGTATATTGTTTTTGATGAAGGAGAACCCAGGTTGCATAAATATACTATCTATTCAATTTATTAAATTCTTTAATGAAAGCTTGTTTAAATCCGTAGGTTTTTTTAAACGCTTCCAGAGCTTTTTGAGCATTGGAATATCCTTTATATTCACCAGTAGTATATCTGTAGTAATTATTTTTTGATAAGGAAACTCGAAGGTTTGAAATGTTGGTAAAATATTTGGAGTCAAGTAATAGCTTTGACGAAGCTATTTGAATTGTGTAAAATGGAATTGAATCTTTATTAACTGTAAGCTCTAAACTCTCCTGAGAGATCATATCATCAAGATCCTGGCTGGTATGCAGCGTAGCAGTTGAAAAGCCTGCTTCCAGGATTCTTCCAAATTGATTAGCAACTTCAACATAGTTATTATATGTTTGTGTAAGATAAAGAAAACCATTGCTAATTTTTTTTGTTTGTATATTTTCCAAAGAAGCCAGGTTGTAATTGGCAAAGTAATTTGAGTCTAATAATTCTTTAGAAAATAACACAAGTATCTTATATTCTACATTCCCTCCAAGACGCAGGTGTTCCGGAACAAATATCTCCATTTTTATCTTGATCTCATCTCCGGCATTTAGTACTTTTATAGTTACTCTCCTGTTTAAACTTCTTCCTTCCGGAGAATCTGATCCATCTGCTTTATGATTAATTGCAATATGCTCACTTTCTCCATAAGCTTTAGTAATTAGTTGAGATGAATTCACACCATGCTCAATCAGGTATTCTTTCACACTTTCTGCTCGTTTCTTTGAAAGTTTGAGGTTGTAATCAGAGGGGCCTTTAGAGTCGGTATGCCCTTCAAATTCTACCTTTAGCGTAGGGAATTGTCTTAAAATATCCAGTAGCTTTTCAAGCTCCAGTTTTGAGTCCCGGCTTAGCTGGTAGGAATTAAAACCAAAATAGATATTACGAATCACAATATATTTTCCATTAGCTACTTCAGTCGGAATAAGTTTTGGTTTAAGTTCTATTTCATTCAAATTTGTATTTTCATGAATAGTAACTATTTTGTTAAGAGGTTCATATCCTTCAGCAATAAATTCTAATTTAAAAGTTCCGGTAGGGATCTCAAATTCAAACTCACCATCTTCTGCAAGAGGGTAAATTGTATCAATTACATTAGTGAAAGAGGAATCCATAATCACAATTGCATAACTACTATCCGCATGCATAAGGAGGTTATCGTCAAGGCTTAACCTTCCAGTGATTTTAACATTTGAAATAGGTAATCCTGCTAATATTGCATAATGATAAATCATTAGTTTTCCTGCTTCATGATCCGGATACCTTGCATAGTATGCTTCATCTCCATTTCCAATAGGCATATAATAAATATTGTCATCTGTTGTATTAACAGGATAACCAATGTTTAGAGGTTCGGCCCATTTGCTGCCATTTATTTTCTCAGCATAAAAAATATCAAAACCACCCATGGTAGCATGTCCCTGTGAACTAAAATATAGAGTTTTTCCATCATTAATTATTTGAGGGTAGTTCTCATGAAAAGCTGAGTTAATACCCGGACCAAGATTCTCCAGTGGTCCCCATTCATTTTTGTCAATAGATTCTGATTTGTAAATATCCAATCCGCCAAACCCTCCTTTTCGATTACTTGCTACGTAGATGGTTTTACCATCAGGGGAAATACAGGCATTTGATTCCCAATATTTTGAATTTATTTTTTTTAACTTTTCGATTTCTGTCCAATGATCATTACTAAAGTAACTTATGTAGATATTCCCTATCTTGTTGTCACTTTTATAGAGTAATAATGTTTTTCCATCATAACTTAATGAACTGGAAGAACAATCACCCTTACAATTTAGATCAATACTAATATCAACAGGCTTTGTCCAATTACCATTTTCCCGTTTAGATATGTATATTCGTTTATAGCCATTATCATCTGAGGTATAAACAAGAACAGAGCCATTACCTGATACTACCGGGCTGAAATTATTTGAATTTGGATTCATTAATTCGCTCAGGCTGCTAGATTTAACATCCAGGCTGTTATCTTGATGAATTACGGCTCTTTTACAGGCTTCAATTTGAAGGTCAACATATTCGACTTCATAGAACTCTTCAACATTTGAAGAAGCCTTAAACTTAGAATATTCAGCAATTGCATCATCTATCCGGTTATTTATCTGATAGGCATGTCCAAGATAAAATAGGGCAACGAGGGGAGCTTTTCTCTCTTTGTAGTCATCATCTTTAAAATCGATAGTTGTGTTTTTAACAGCTTCTTCAAGATAAGGGATTGCTTCTTTCTTTTTGCCGGGAATACCAAGATAACAAACACCAATTTTGTAATTTATATTTGCATTGTCCGGGTCTTGTTCAAGTAATTTAAGGTATAAGGGAACAGCAAGCGGGTAGTCTTCCTCATAGAGGAAAAAGCTCTCTGCTTTAACAAATAATTTTTTAAAATCTTTATTAGTTTGTGCTATTAAGACTGTAGAAAAAAGCCAAAGTACCAGGATAAATAATAAGTTATTTCTTCTATTTGATAAAGAATGAAGCATAACACATAAACTAATTTTGATTAAGTACTAATCCTTTTCTCTTTGATTAAGTACTAATCCTTTTCTCTATAAGTAAAGCTCATATTTCCTGTTTTGCTAATGTAATAAAGCTTTCCAGTGTTTTTGTTTAAATATATTGTTCCTGTAACCTGTCCGGTTGCTTTGTCTTTAATCAGAATTTCGAAATTTTTGGAATGAGTTAAAGATTTTCCATTCATATTAATTGCTCCTCTTTCTGCAGCTAATTTTGTTCTTTCATCAGGTATTATTTCAACCCGGTAAATATCATCTTTACCAAAACCATCATCCATTACTTTTGGTATGTAACCTAACAGCCCATTTCCAATCGGGAAATAGAATAAGTCATTCCCTGTAGTATTTATTGGATAGCCAATATTAATGGGTGTACCCCATTTGTCATTTTCGATAATTGAATAGAAGATATCATATCCTCCCATTGTATAATGGCCTTGAGAACTAAAAAACAGAGTGGAGTTATCCATCGAGATGAAAGGAGCTTCTTCATTGAAGGGGGTGTTAATAACATTACCCATATTAGTCGCTTTACCCCATGTTCCATCCTTTTCTCGGGTTGCTCTATAAATATCGAGTTCGCCAAAACCACCTTTTCGGTTACTTGTAAAATACAAGCTTGTACCATCTACAGAAGTGGATGCATGAGTCTCTGCTTTATCACTGTTAATATTAGAGTTTAGGGATTTCATAATTGACCAGCGCTGTCCGTCAAAGGTGCTAACATAAAGGTCCCTGCTATTCCCTTCTCCTTTTACAAGATAAAGTTCAAGTCCGTTTGAACTCAGAAATGTTGGTAAAACATCTCCATCTGAACCAACCTGTGGAGTTATATTCTCAGGTTCCTGCCAGATACCAGCTTCTTTTACAGACATGAAAATACCATTGTAAAATTTTAATTCTTTCATGAATATCATAATCGTTTCATCTGATGAAAGAACCGGATTAAAGTTTGAAACGCTGGAATTTATAGGGCTACCAACATTTGTTAATTTAATATTGATTGGAATATCCTGTATTATTTTTGCTTTTTCACAGGCCTTTATTTCATTATTTAATACCTCCAGATTAAATTTGTTTTCAAAATCAGGAAGATTTTTAAATTTATAATAGGCACCAAGAGCCTTCTCCAGTTCGTTATTAATCCTGTAGGCATTTCCAAGATAGTAATATGCGTATTCAGGGGCATGAGTCTCCTTGTCTGAATTTTTTTTATATTTTGGACTAATATCTTTAATGGCTTCTTGCAGAAAAGGAATAGCTTGTGCTTCTTCGCTATTTATATTAAGGTAACAAATCCCAATTTTGTAATAAATATTTGCATTTATTAACTTAGTTCCATCCAGCTTGAGATAATGAAAAACGGCTTCCTTATAATCTTCACGGTTATAGAAAAAATTTCCATCATCCAGAGACTCTGAGGCAGGTTGGTTTTCCTGACTATTAACACCCGGAAGAACCATTAATAAAGTTATTATAAGAATAAGGGTTCTCTTCATGCTTGCTTTTATTTATATTTTATTGTTGTTTTTATCTAAACTATACAAATATAAAATTATTCAGCAAGTTAGGTGAAAATGCTGAATAATGATTGAACCTTAGTTTATATACAGATTCTTCTTGGTAACATAATGTTATACGCAATAATTATTGTTTAGTTTTAAGATTATCTGAACCTTTTCCGGAAAATGAAAAGCTAACCCTGCGATTCATCTTTCTACCTTCCGGATTATCTTTGCCATTCGAAAGTTTATTGGTAGCAACCGGGTCATTCTCCCCTTTTGCCAGGATACTAATTCTTTGGGCTTTTACTCCATTTAAGACCAGATAACTCCTGACTGAAGCTGCTCTTTTCTGGGAGATCTTTTTGTTGTAGTCAGGAGATCCATTACCATCAGTATAACCAGTTATAATAATATTTACTTCAGGATATTCATTAAGGGCTTTGAGTATTGTATTTAACTCATTTTTAGATTCCTGGCTAAGTTCAGTTTTATTATATCCAAAATAAATAACAGGGATCTGATAACTATTTCTCTTTAATGGTTTATCTGAAGATAAAATTTCTATCTGCATTTTGTTTAATTGTGAAGCTGCCTTGTTGATCTTGAATAATTTGACTTTTGGATAAATATTATTTCCGGAAATACTCAGTATGTATGTTCCTTTAGGGAGAGTAATACTAAATTTCCCGTTTTGATCGGGAGCAATGGTTGGAATTATGAGATCTCCTGATTCACTCTTAACCTGAAGAGCAAGCTTGTTAAAAATAATATTGCTGTTATCCTCTGCAATTAGTTGAACTCTAAGCCTATAAGATTTAATTGTATTTTTTGAGAAATGGCCAAGCATATAGATAGATTGCCTGGGTTCATTGGCTGTGTCAGCTCTTGACATAAACCCTATGGTGTCACTATGGCCAGGTATGAAAAATAGATCATCATCTGTTGAATTGATAGGGAAACCTATATTTTTTATTTGAACTCCGGAGCTGTCATTTCCCAGCGATACTGAAAATATGTCAAAGCCTCCCATTGTATTATGCCCTTGAGAGCTAAAGAAAAGCGTATCTTCAGCTATGTTTAAAAAAGGTGTTGCTTCGTTATTTTTAGTATTAATACTTTTTCCCAGGTTTTTTATTTGAGCCCAGTTTCCATTTTCATCAGATGTAAGATAGTAGATGTCTGATCCGCCTGTTCCTCCTGGCCTGTCACTAACGATATATAAGTATTCCCCATTGGATGAGATTGTTGCATGGGTTTCATTATAAATGCTATTCACTTTATTTCCCATGGAAACGGCTTTTGACCATCTGCCCTTCGAAAGATTACTAATAAAAATATCATCATCATCCAGTTCCTGGTTAATTAAAAAGACCTTCTTTCCATCTCCGGATATAGATGATACAAGGTAGTCTCCATCAGACTCTACCTCTAATGAAATATTTCTGGGTTTGGACCATTTATTATATTTTTTCCTAGCATAATAAATTGCGATATATCCTTTTCTTTTTGAATTATAAATCAGGGAATTGCCATCAGGTGAAATTGCTGGATTAAAGTTGAAATGGTCTGGTGTTTCCAATGGAAGCTTCAAAAAGCTTATAGTTTGCGGGTCTTTCTGGAATTCTTTTGCTAACAAGCAACTCTTTATTCTCTTATCAATAACTTCCTGGTCTTTATTTCTTCTGGTAGTTTCTTTATACCGTTTATAAAAATGTAATGCCTTATCAATCTCATTATTTTTGAGGTATGCATCCCCAAGGTATACAAAAACTTCCTCAGGTGCTTTTTTTTCTTTAAAGCTGGAGCCATTCTTATATTTATGGGTGACTTTTTCAGAGGCAGAAAGTAAATAGGGAATAGACAGTTCCTTTTTTCCCTGGATATAAAGATAAGTAATTCCTGTTTTATATCTTATATTGGCATTGTCAATACCTTGTTCCAATAAGCTCAGGTACAGGGGCAGTGCTTTTTCAAACTTGTTATTGCTTCTATAATATTCAGCTTTGTAATAGGAGATTTCCTTTTCTGAGGATTTATCCTGTCCCGATAATTCTGCTTGGAACAGGATGAAAATCAGAAGAAATATAAACTTTTGCAATCTATCTTTTTTTGATAAAATTATGAAAGTATAGCTTACCGGAAATTATTTTCCGGTCTTCAATGAAGCTGGAACTTCTGATTCAATAATAAAGATTTTGTCCCCTGAGGTAATATGGAATTCTACACGTCTATTGTATTTTCTTCCTTCCGGGGCATCAGAACCATCTTTTTTCTTATTGATCGCAATAAAATTTGTTTCGCCGTAGCCTTTAACTATAATCCGGTCAGCTTTAACTCCCTTTTTAATCAGATAATCAGAAATAGCTTTAGCTCTTTTTTCAGAAAGCACCTTATTATATGAAGCAGAACCTAATGGATCCGTGTAACCAGCTACTTCGATATTGAAATTTACATTGCTATTGAGGATATTTACAATATCGTTGAGTTTTTTAGCTTCATTTCCTGTAATTTTAGAACTGGCAAACCCAAAATAAACATTCTTTAAGATAATCTTTTCGGGTTCAATTCTGCTAAGTTCTGAATTGAGGACCACTTCACTAAGTGAATAATTTGCAGGTAAATTAAATGATTTAGTTTGAGTAACATAACCGTCACTTTCAATTTCCATTTTATATGTGCCGGGTACGTTAGATGTTAGAATAAAACTTCCGTTACGGGTATCGGTAGATTTCATAAACGGAGAATCACCAGAACCACCCTTGATAGTTATTTTTGTATTTTTATTACCCTGAGTTCCTGCTAAGAGTACATTTCCTTTAATTTCAACTGTTCGTGGATTTTTATCAGAGAAAATGTTTAATAAATAGATGTCTTTTTTTCCAAAATTAGGATTACCATTCGCAAAGGAGATATATCCTGATATTCCATTTTTAAACGGGATAAAGAACATGTCATCATCAGTACTGTTTATGGGGTATCCAATATTCTGTGGTTCTGTCCAGTTATTTCCATCTACTGATTCTGAGCTAAAGATATCAAAGCCACCCATGGTTTTATGACCCTGAGAGGCAAAATATAGAACTGCCATATCAGCAGTAATGAATGGAGTCTCTTCGTTAAACTGTGTATTTACATTAGAACCAAGATTTGTGGCATCGCCCCAAGTACCATCATCTTGCAGGAAAGTTTTATAAATGTCAAGTCCTCCAAAACCACCGGAGCGGTTGCTGGTAAAGAACATAGTCTTGCCATCTTTAGATAAAGAGGCGTGGGATTCCCAAAATTTTGTATTAACAGGTTTCCCCATTTTCTTTGCGGGAGTCCACTGTCCATCTTTTATTTCACTTATATAAATATCACTATTAAAATTATCATCCCTAACCATGAGTAAGGTTTCGCCATTATAAGAAAGACCTGTTGGGTACAGGTCACCATCAGATTTAATATCCGGAGTAATATTTACCGGAAAGCCCCATTTCCCTTCAGAATTTTTCTTAGAGTAAAATAGTGCATCATAGAACTTTTGGGCAGAAACATACACAAGGGTGTTTCCATCTCCTGAAACAATGGCATCGAAGTCATTTTCAGAGGTATTAATCTGGTTTCCAATATTTTCAGAGTCAAAATAGACTCGGTTTTCAATAATTTCTGTAGCATATTGACAGGAAAGAATGTTTTGATTAACAAAGTTAATATTAATAGTATCAGAAGGATCAAGATATCCAAGGTAGGTTTTGTAATTATTTTCAGCGTCAACCAGATTATTTTGGATTTGGTATGCATTTCCAAGGAAGAAATATGCATCTGTTGGAGCATTTAACTCTTTAAGACTTCCTTCAGTATAATCATCTGATACATGAGATACTGCTTTCAATAAGTGAGGAATGGCCTGGTCCTTTTGTCCTTCAATATTTAGATAGCATAGGCCAATTTTGTAGTTAATATTTGCATTTTCAGGATTTTCATTATAGATTTTTTTGTAAAATGGTAAAGCATCCATGTATTCATTATATGCTAAAAAATACTCACCATCCTTAAATGCTTCTTTAAGTTCTTTTGAATCTTGTGCAAGGGCACTAAAACTAACAAAAACGAAAACGAGTAATAATAACTTCTTTTCCATAGGTTTAAAATTTATAATTGCCTGTGAATTAGGATATCTGTAATCTTATATAAATATTTTAATTTCTAACTTCAATAAAAACTCATGGCGCAAATCCACTTGGCGTCTCCATACTGAAATGAAATCAGTTCCATGCGTAACCTTATTAATCATGCTTGTAAATACCTGTACTCCCTGGCATCTTTTCACAGAGGTTTAATTAAGGCAAGCATGGAGGTTTCATGAGTATATAGTTTTTCAATTAAACAAATTTAGTAATTTAATTGATATGTTATTCCTTTATAAGGCAAAAAATAAAAAATCCGGTATTTACTTATATGTAATACCGGATTTTAAAAATCTTATTTTTAGATAAATTAATCTTCTTTTTTCTTTTTTCGTCTGCGATAAAGTAAAAAGATAAAGAATAATCCTGCAAATCCAATTAGCCATAGATAAATCTTTTTGCTACCTGGCTTTGTATTGCTATCATCCTCCAGAATACCTTTTACCTTTGTCATATCAATATCAGTATCACAAATCATATCAATTAATGCACCCATCAAATCAGAGCTATCATAATTGCAATTCTCTTTATTCTTTAGAACTGCTTTTATAAAGTCAGGAATTGATTTAATCTCCTTTTCAGATAGATTTATTTCGTCTATACATGTTTTTAGATTGTTGTCTGTATAAGGGCTAAAGTTCGTTTTGAAATCATTAACATCCGGGTTTCCATTTGCTGCCAGTTTTGCAAGCAGTATGGCTAATTCCTCTTCTGTAAATCCTAAAAGGTCAGCATTCTCTAAAAGGAAATTAATAAGCTCATAAGAAGAGTAAATTCCTTTTTCCTCAATGTCAATGGAAGACAGGATCTCTTTAAGATGGCCTGAGGCCGCTTCGTCCAGGTTATTATGGAAATCAACTACCTGGTCTGAAAGAATTATATTTA
>JAOZKQ010000294.1 GCA_029935275.1 Bacteroidales bacterium
GACAAAACTGATAATTTACTAGTCTTCTTAAACCTCGCATTTACATAAATATAGTGATTACAACGGATCACTTAGAAAAGTTGTGGGTTTAATAATCAATTTAATAGAATTTATTCATACCGCGATTTTTTGTTTGGAAACACATTAGCTGTTAGCTAAATATGTAACAAAGGATGACTGGAGAATGAATACCTTTTGGTCAACATCTTAAAATAGAATAACTTCAGTAAGGAATTGACCAAAAGCTAGCTAAAATCAAAAATACATTCAACACTAGTGTTCATATTCAGGGTGGTGTTATACTATATGTATTCTGCCCTTACAGGGCGCAGTTGCCATATTCGTCACTGTCATAGGGCGTTGCCCTATGCTATGATCTTGAAGCCTTTCAGGCTAATTAACTGCAAAGCTCCATCAACCTGTTTTCATGTATAGAATTATTATCAGGAATAATTCTAATCTGATTACTGATTCCACAAAGTTTTATACTGATCCACATTAATCCACAACTTTATGAGGTGATCCATTACAACCTACCAGTTTGTTCTGGTAGGTTATTCAGGTAATTTTTGAGAAATATTGGATGAAAATTACTTTTTAAAGAAGTGTTTCTGAAAAATAAGGATAGAGCTAACCCCGAGTGTAATGGATGAATCAGCCAGATTGAATACAGGCCTGAAAAAAATAAATTCTCCACCTGAATTCCATGGAAACCATGAAGGATAGTATCCTTTTATAACCGGAAAGTATAACATATCAACTACCCTGCCATGAAGAAATGAGGAATAACCTCCGTCCTTTGGGAAAATACTGGCAAGCTGAAAAAATCCACTATCGGTAAAAATAATTCCATAAAATGCACTATCAATAATGTTTCCAACTGCACCTGCAAAAATAGCGGAGATACTGAATACCAGGCCGTAGGGAGCACCCTTTTTAATTAAATGCCTGAGGTATAAGCCTATACCTAAAACGGCAATTACCCTGAAAATACTTAGAATAAGTTTTCCTGTTTTCCCGGCGAACTCCATTCCAAAAGCCATTCCATTATTTTCTATGAAATGAAGGAGGAACCAGTTTCCAATAACTGAAAACTCCTGGCCGAGTGTCATATGGGTTTTAATCCAGATTTTTAATGCCTGATCCAAAACGAGGATGGCAATTATAAAAAGGGTAGATTTAGTAGCTTTTGACATAGTAAGATATGTATGAGGCGCAAATCTAATGATTTTCTTTTTTAAAAAATCATCTGAAAAAGATAGGGGGGAATAATTTTTCTATCCTTAAGTTAAATTGAAAAAAGTATTTAGCGTTGATTTTGCTTGGCCTCAATACAGAGGGTTGCATGGGGTACAGCCCTTAATCTTTCTTTTCCGATCAGTTTTCCGGTTTCACGACAAATACCATAAGTTTTATTTTCAATTCGTATTAATGCTGCTTCAAGATGTTGTAAAAACTTATATTGTCTTTGAGCCAATTTCCCTGCTTCTTCTTTTGAAAGTGTAGCTGCACCTTCTTCTAAAACCTTAAAAGTCGGAGACGTATCTTCTGTATCGTTACTGGACTCGTGAGAGATTATACTTTTTAAGAGGTTGTAGTCATCTCTTGCTTTATTAATCTTTTCTATAATTAATAGCTTGAACTCTTCTAACTCTATATCTGAATATCTTTTCTTATCTGTCATAGCTAATTATTTTAACATATTATAAATATAACAAAATTTTACGATATTTCGTTCAAATTGTTACTATTTTTTAAAAATACACTTTATTTTGATTTATTAATATTTATTTTAATCATAAGACCTTCTTCCAGTTCAATTTCAATACCTTCCTTCAAGTGTTCGGCTAATGAAATACCGGTAGCAAGAGTCTGGCCTGAAATATAATCTTTGTAATTTATAACTGACTGATTAACTGCCTCATGTTTTTGTATTTGAATGTTTATTTTATCCGTTACTTCATAACCACTTTCTTTTCTCAGATTTTGAATCCGGTTTACCAGTTCCCTGGCGGTTCCTTCTTCTTTTAAGTCTGGAGTAACATTCACATCAAGTGCTGTAGTAAGTGGCCCGTCATTTGCAACCATCCAACCTGGTATATCTTCTGAGGTAATTTCTACATCATTTAAATTGAGGATGATTTCACCATTGACTGTTTGTATGGAGAACTCACCTTTTGTTTCCAGATACAATATATCTTCCTTTGTAAAACCTGAAATAATACCGGCTATTTCCTTCATTTGTTTACCAAAGCGGGGTCCCAGTGTTTTAAAGTTTGGTTTAATTTTCTTTACCAGTATGCCAGATGTATCATGGAGGTATTCTATTTCTTTGACATTAACTTCAGAAAGGATTAAATCCTTAATTGCTTCAACCTGATCTTTAAGGGCATTCCCGGTTATAGGAATCATGATTTTATTTAATGGCTGTCGAACTTTCAGGTTTACTTTTCTTCTCAGGCTTAAAACCATGGATGAAATTTTTTGGGCAATGTCCATTTTTTCTTCCAGTTGGTTATCAATAAGATTAGGATGGTATTCAGGGAAATCCACTAAATGAACTGAGCCAGCATTATTTTTCCCGGTAGCCTTATTCAGGTCAGTAAATAATTTATCAGTGAAGAAGGGCGAAATCGGAGCAGCGAGCAAAGCTACTTTTTCCAGACAGGTATAGAGAGTCTGGTAGGCCGCAATTTTATCTTTGGAATATTCTCCACCCCAGAATCGTTTACGGTTTAAGCGGACATACCAATTACTAAGGTTTTGAGTAACAAAATCTTGAATAGCCCGTCCTGCCCGGGTTGGCTCGTAGTCAGTGTAGTAAATTTTTACATCCCTGATCAAAGAATTTAGCAGGGAAATAATCCAGCGGTCAATCTCGGGTCTTTCACTAACTGGTATTTCAGCCTCTTCATAATGGAAATTATCCACATTAGCATAAAGGGCAAAAAAGGAATAAGTATTGTAAAGTGTCCCGAAAAATTTCCTTTTTACTTCATCAACCCCATTCATATTGAACTTTAGATTGTCCCAGGGTTGAGCATTGGTAACCATATACCAGCGTAGTGGATCTGATCCGGTTTTTTCAATTGTTTCAAATGGATCTACTGTGTTCCCAAGTCTTTTCGACATTTTATTGCCATGCTTGTCAAGCACCAGCCCGTTAGAAATAATATTTTTGAAAGCAACCGAGTCAAATAACATTACAGCAATGGCATGTAGTGTAAAAAACCATCCACGGGTTTGATCTACTCCTTCTGCAATAAAATCTGCCGGATAATGCTTTTTGAACTCTTCATCTTGTATTTCAAAAGGATAATGGAATTGTGCATAGGGCATGGCCCCGGAATCAAACCAGACATCAATAAGTTCTGGTTCCCTGAATAATTTTCTACCATTTTCAGATATCAGGATAATATTATCTACAAAAGGCCTGTGCAGGTCAAATTTATCATAATTTTCAGATGAATAATCTCCTTCATTATAGTCTTCCAGGGGATTCTTATCCATAACACCAGCCTGAACTGCCTTTGAGATTTCATCCTTTAATTCAGTAACTGAGCCGATACAAATTTCCTCACTTCGATCTTTCGAAACCCATATAGGAAGAGGCGTTCCCCAGAACCTGGATCTTGATAAGTTCCAGTCAACCAGGTTTTCAAGCCACTTTCCAAACCTTCCGGTGCCGGTAGATTCTGGTTTCCAGTTGATGGTTTTATTCAGCTCGATCATTTTTTCCTTCATTGCCGTGGTCCGGATGA
>JAOZKQ010000295.1 GCA_029935275.1 Bacteroidales bacterium
CCGAAAAGGATATTGCAAATTATGCCCCGGATGCATTAATCCTTATTGATTTCTCTGGTTTTAATTTGCGTATTGCAAAAAAAGTAAAATCCCCTGACTTTCAGATTTTCTATTATATTTCTCCACAGGTTTGGGCTTGGCGGCAGCACCGTGTATATAAAATCCGGAAGCTGATTGACCGGATGTTTACCATTCTGCCTTTTGAAAAGGCTTTTTATAAAAAATTCGATTACGATGTTGACTACGTTGGGCATCCCCTGTTGGATTCTATAGCCGACTTTAAAAAGAGTTTTAATATTGAGAGGCAGGAATTTTTGAAGAAGAACAAATTATCCGATAAATCTATTATTGCCATACTCCCGGGCAGCAGAAAACAGGAACTGCATGCACAGCTTCCCATAATGATAGAGGTATCCCATAAATTCCCGGATTATCAGTTTGTTGTAGCAGGAATGAAGTCATTAAGCCGGGAAATATATACCGACTGCTTTAAGGATTTTGAGGTAAAACTGGTTTTTGACCAGACCTATGAACTTTTATCCTTTGCTGAGGCAGCCATGGTAACCAGTGGAACAGCTACCCTGGAAACAGCTTTATTTAAAGTGCCGGAAGTAGTTTGTTACCGGGCCGGCCGCTTTTCTTATTATCTGGTTAAGGCCCTGGTAAAAATAAAGTTCATTTCCATTGTTAATTTAATAATGGATAAGCTGGTAGTAAAGGAACTTATTCAAGATGACCTCACTTACCAGAATTTAAGTATTGAACTCACCAGATTACTTAATGATGCACCTTATAGAACAGACATGTTAAAAGAATACTTTGAACTTGAGAAAAAACTTGGTGGTAAAGGCGCCTCTTTACGTGCTGCCCATGGCATGGTGGCTCTTTTAACACAAGAGTGATGTTTTTTAATGGCAAATACTTCATTCAGACTTAACTACTGGTATTTGTAATCAGGATTCTGACCCTTAGTAAGAAAAACAAACTACTTGTATATGGATACAGATGATTTATCAAGAGAGGCACATGATGCAATAATTATTGAGGCAGAAAGGCTGGCTCATGATTTAACTTTACATTTTGGTGTTTTATCTTCAGATTGTAAAGATGAAACTGACTATTTGGAGAAATCTAAACTATTAGCACAAGAAATTAAGCAACTGGACGATTTTGATTTAGACGATTTATTTTTTGGAAATATTCCAGATAAAGAGAAAATGAAATTTACACTAGATAAGATGATCAGTAATATTGAGAGAGTAAATAAAATCCCGCTTGATAAGAGACATTTTGATTATTAAAGAATAAAGTAAATTGGCAGCTACTAATAATTAAGTTCTTCAACCTTTAACAATCACCATTCTACACATGTTTCCATCCCTGTGCTTTTAGTGTAATGCTGTTACCATCCGGTGTTATCAACTTATTACCATTTTCTAGTTCGGTAATATGCCCGATTACATGAACATTTTTCATGGTCTTGATTTTTTCAAAATCATGAATGTCTATAGTAAATAATAGCTCATAATCTTCTCCTCCATTTAGCGCGGCAGTAAGCGGATCAATATTGAATTCTTCTGCCATCTTTATGGATTCTTCCACCAGAGGTATTTTTTCACTATAAAGCTGACACCCGCAAGCTGAATTTTTGGTAATGTGCATTATGTCAGAAGAAAGACCGTCAGAAATATCTATCATAGAAGTGGGCATAATGGCATTTTCTTTCAGGTTTTTTATAATGTCCTTCCTGGCTTCCGGTTTTAACTGGCGCCCAATAATATATTCATAACCACTCAATTGAGGTTTTACATCAGTACTACTATCAAACAGCTCCCTTTCCCTTTCTAAAAGTTGTAATCCCAGATATGCTGCCCCAAGGTCACCTGAAACACAAATTAGGTCATTTGTTTTTGCATTGTTTCTATATACTACTTTATCTTTTTCTGCTTCCCCAAGGGCTGTAATGCTTATGGTTAATCCGGTCATAGATGATGAGGTATCCCCACCAACCAGGTCAATACCGTAATTTTTACAGGCCAGTAGAATTCCTTCATATAATTCATCCATGTCTTCCAAATGAAATCTGGATGAAATGCCCAAAGAGACAGTAATTTGTTTTGGTTGCCCGTTCATAGCGTAAATATCTGAAAGGTTAACCACTACAGATTTGTATCCGAGGTGTTTTAAGGGAGTATAAACAAGGTTGAAATGCACCCCCTCAAGTAAGAGGTCTGTAGTAACGAGGGTTTCTTTTTTATTATAACTTAAAACAGCTGCATCATCTCCCACACCCATTTTTGTACTCTGGTTTACATGTTTTATATTTTGTGTTAAATGCTCAATCAGGCCAAATTCACCAAGTGTTGAAATACTTGTTTTATTATTATTTTCAGGTTCCATATAAATAGTATTTAAATAGTATCCATTAATTGATTTCTCTATACTCCATGATCAAAAAATATGTATCTTTGTGCTTATTTAGATTAAATTCTAATAACAGGTACAAGATGAAAGTATTTTCATCAATCTGATGCAAAAATATGGAAAAAGATCAAGATAAAATATTAAATGATGTAACTCAGAGTGATTATAAGTATGGTTTTTATACTGATGTTGAAACAGAATTTATCGCCAAAGGGCTGAACGAGGATATAGTACGTTTAATTTCATCCAAAAAAAATGAACCGGATTTCCTTTTGGAATATCGTTTGAAAGCATATAAACACTGGAAGACAATGAAGATGCCTCAGTGGGCACATCTGAAAATCCCCGATATTAATTATCAGGATATTATTTATTATGCAGCTCCTAAGCAGAAGCCTTCATTAGAAAGCCTGGATGAAGTTGATCCCGAGCTAAGAAAAACATTTGAGAAACTGGGAATTCCCCTGGAAGAGCAAAAAAGGCTTACCGGTGTTGCTGTGGATGCGGTAATGGATAGTATTTCGGTAAAAACTACTTACAGGGAGACTTTGGCAGAACTTGGAATAATATTTTGTTCGTTTGGTGAGGCTGTGCAGGAGTTCCCTGATTTGATAAAGAAATATATGGGGAAGGTGGTACCCTATACTGATAATTATTTTGCTGCACTGAATTCTGCAGTCTTCAGCGATGGTTCTTTTTGTTATATCCCAAAAGGTGTGCGTTGCCCTATGGAGTTATCTACTTATTTTAGAATTAATGCAGCAAACACCGGGCAGTTTGAAAGGACATTACTTATTGCTGATGAAGGTGCATATGTGAGTTATCTGGAGGGATGTACAGCTCCGCAAAGAGATGAAAATCAGCTTCATGCAGCTATCGTAGAGATAATTGTCATGGATGATGCGGAAGTAAAATACTCAACGGTACAAAACTGGTATCCCGGTGATAAGAATGGTAAGGGGGGCATATTAAATTTTGTTACCAAAAGAGGCTTATGTAAAGGCGATCATTCAAAAATTTCATGGACTCAGGTTGAAACCGGATCTGCAATTACCTGGAAGTATCCGGGCTGTATTCTGAAAGGGGATAACTCAGTTGGGGAATTTTATTCAGTAGCAGTTACAAATAATCATCAACAGGCAGATACCGGTTCGAAAATGATCCACATTGGTAAGAACACAAAAAGTACTATTATCTCAAAAGGGATCTCGGCAGGTAAAAGCCAAAATAGTTACCGTGGCCTGGTAAAAGTGCTGAAAAATGCAGAGGGTGCGCGTAATTTTTCACAGTGTGATTCGCTGCTCATGGGGGATAAGTGTGGAG
>JAOZKQ010000712.1 GCA_029935275.1 Bacteroidales bacterium
TCCTGGTTCAGTCATAAAAGAGAAATTGCCAAACCCCATTATTACAAAGCTTATCTGGGAGATTACGACATCACCACAGAAATTACCCCTACCGAAAGGGCCGTTCAGTTCAGGATCACTTACCCTGCATCCGATAGCTCCTATGTCTTATTGGATGCATTTAATAAAGGTGCTTATGTAAAGGTTCTTCCCAATGAAAAGAAGATCATAGGTTATTGTCAAAACAACAGCAGAGGCGTACCTGAAAACTTTAAAAATTATTTTGTCATCTATTTTGATAAAAGTCCGGATACTTTTTACACCTGGCACGACTCTTTTGAATTAAGAAAAGAAAAGGAAGCTAAAGGTGAAACGGCAGGTGCAATTATCCAATTCTCTACAACAAAAGGAGAAGTGATAAACCTCAGGATAGCCTCATCATTTATAAGTATAGAACAGGCTGAACTTAACCTGCAAAGGGAAATTGGTAATGACAACTTCAATAAGACTAAAGAAAAAGCAGAAAAAGCATGGAGCAAAGAATTAAACCGGATAAAAGTTGAAGGTGGCAGTAAAGATCAAAAGACTATATTCTACACTGCCCTTTACCGGACTTTACTTTTTCCCCGTATCTTTTATGAATTTGATAAGGATAATCAAATGGTTCATTACAGTCCGTATAACGGAAAAGTATTGCCAGGATATATGTTTACCGATAATGGTTTCTGGGATACTTTCAGGGCTGTATTTCCTTTTTTCACACTTATGTACCCGGATTTTGACAATCAGCTTATGAAAGGACTGGTAAATACTTATAAGGAAAGTGGATGGTTACCTGAATGGGCAAGTCCCGGCCATCGGAATGTCATGATCGGATCCAATTCTGCAGCAAACATTGCAGATGCATGGTTAAAAGGTATTAGGGATTATGATATCAATACCCTGTATGAAGCAATACTTAAAAATAGTGAAAACGAAGGCCCGCTGCATGCGGTAGGCAGGTATGGTGTAAAATATTACAATCAGCTGGG
>JAOZKQ010000296.1 GCA_029935275.1 Bacteroidales bacterium
AAAGCGGATTTAACAAGACAGAATTACAGGTAAAGAACGAACACTCTGTTTATGAGGTATGGCAAAAAGATTTTAATGCCGGGAGAGTGGAGCTTGGTATTAATGGCTTTGATCAGCATGGCCCTGTATATTTTATTTGTGTGGGATCTGAAAACCCTGATGACTCCCTGGAAATCAGCAAGCCATTTCCTGAAAATCAGCGATTTTATAAGATGAAAGTGGGAGCTTTTACCTATCATGATTGGGACGAACTAAGATTGGATGAAGTTCCGGCAGAATTAAACGGACAGGTTTTATTTACTACAATCAGGGGCAGGGCAAGGGAAGCTCATTTGGTAAGGGCTTTCCGGACAACACCCTATCCTTCAGGCAATAGTCCTGATCAGGTTTTGCTTAGCTGGAGTAGTAAGCCAACAAATTCTATTGATATTCAATGGAGAACAAATACTTCTGTATCTGATGGCCTTGTTAAATATTGGGTGAAAGGAAAGAAGGATACATTGACTGATTCTGCTTATAAATATCTCATGGAGGATCGCCTTTTACAGAACGACAGGTACATTCATCGTTTTACTTCTAAATTAAGTAGCCTTCAGCCTGGAACCCTCTATGAATACTGCCTGGGGTCGGAGCAGGGATCCTGGTCGGATATATATTCATTTAAGACAGAGTCTGATAATGAGGAGCCATTCTCTTTTATCTGGTTTGGGGATACTCATAAATCACCAAAATGGGGTGAGTTAATTAAGGAGTCTTCTCAAAAATACCCTGATATAGCATTTTACTCTATTGCAGGAGACCTTGTAAGCACCGGTCTGTTTCGCGATGACTGGGATAAATTGTTTTTTTATTCTGGTTCAGTATTTAACGGCAAACCATTAATGCCCGTACCTGGTAACCATGATAATCAAAATGGACTTGGTGCATGGATGTACCAGGAAATGTTCAGTCTTCCTGAGAACGGTCCGGAAAAAGTGACACCTGAAATGACTTACTCCTTTACATATAAGAATGCATTTTACCTAATGATTGATGCTACTGCCCCAAATGATTGGCAAACCGAATGGATTGAAAAGCAACTTCAGGGTACTGATGCCGTTTGGAAATTTGCTATGTTCCACTTTCCGCCTTATAATTATGAAGAAGATTATGCTGATATTCGTGAGAAATGGTGTACTTTGTTTGATAAATACCATGTTGATATGGTTATGAGCGGACATACACATTATTATATGCGCTCAAAACCTGTTTTTAATGAGAAGGTAGTTGATCAGGCATCAAAAGGAACTATTTATATTATCTCAGTTGGAATTCCGGGAGATCATAAAAATTTGCCGCCTGAATATTATGCTGAGGTTCATGATAGCAAAGGCTGGCTATATCAACATATTGAAATTAGTAAGCATAAGCTTATTTATAAAAGCCTTGATATTGAAGGGAATATAAAGGACGAGTTTGTAATTGAGAAATAATTTCAGTTCCTTTTCAATTTAATAAAGAATTTATTCACAGAAATTCTAAAGTAAGTTTTATTATGAAAAAGTTTTTTTTAATACTGTTTGTCTTAATCCTGGGAAGTGGCAATATGCTTTCTATTGCTCAGAAGGACTTTAAATCACCGGTTGATACAGAGAAAAAACCATGGACTAATCTTTCTTTTTATAATGATCCTGAAAATTTTCAGTTTGCTATTATAACGGACCTGTGGGGAGGGAACCGTCCGGGTATTTTTGAGGATGCGATAAAAAAAATTAACATAATGTATCCCGAATTTGTTTTAAGTGTTGGTGATATAATCAGTGGTAAGACTATGGATACTGTACAGATAGGGCAGGAATGGAATGAGGTAAACCATTTAATAAGTGACCTGAAAATGCCCTTCTTCTACCTTCCCGGAAACCATGATATTAGCAATCAGGTAATGGCAAAGGAATGGGAGAAACGATTTGGGAAAAGGTACTATTCTTTCATTTATAAAAATACACTTTTTCTTATTCTTGACAGTAATGATGATGATGATTACAACCTGACTCAGAAACAAACCGATTTTGTGAAGGAAACACTGAATAAAAACCCAAATGTTAAATGGACCTTTCTTTTAATGCATCATCCAATCTGGACCTATAATACCAATGGAAGGTTTGAGGAGATAGAAGTCGCCCTTAAAGGGAGAAAATATTCAGTTTTAGCAGGCCATACCCATCATTATTTGCACGAAGAAAGAAAAGGACAAAATTATTATATTCTGGGCACTACCGGTGGTGGGAGTAGATTGAGGGGTAATTATTTTGGTGAATTAGACCATATTGTTTGGGTAACAATGACAGATGCAGGACCTTCTATGGCTAATCTTAGGTTAGATGGTATTTTGCCCCATGATATTGTTACCAAAGAAACAAAAGCCCTTGCTGATGTTCTGGCAAATAATGCTGTTTTTGAGCACGTGGTTTTGTGTAATCCCGGTGAGAAATTCACCGATGGCACCCTGTATCTTAATTTTAAAAATACAGGGGCAGAGCAGATATATATTAATCTTCAGTTTTTCCATCAACACCAGTTAGTAATTCCGGAATCACAGATACAAATTAATCTGGAAGCCGGGAAAAATAGGGTAGTTAAATTCCCTGTTAGTTCAGCCCTGCCATTAAGTTATAATACTATTGAAAATATTCAAATTAGCTGGTCTATGGGGTATGATCTTCCTGAATATTCTGATTTTGAGTTGAATGGAGTTTATAATCTTGAGATTAAACCAACTGCTACCTCTTTATTGAAACCACAAATTCCAAAATTTCTGAATGAATTGAAAGTAAGCGCTAAAAACCCCTACCAGGACCTGAAATTGACTTTTGATTTTAATGGTGAAGAAATCCCAAAAGATAAAATCATGAATGGAAGTGAAATACAAATTGATCAGGCAGGGACTGTTGGAATAAAATTACAGAATGATGCTGGTCAAAGTACAATATATGAGTCATGGAGCTATGAAAAGGTGACAAAACTTTATAAGCCAAAAAAACTAAGAAATCCCAAAGAGGGTTTGGAATATACCTGTTTTGAGGGAGCCTGGGATAAAATGCCTGATTTTAAAAAATTGAAAGCCAAATCCAATGGTATTGTAAAAGATTTTTGGGTATTGGACTATGCTCTTCGTCAGGACAACTTTGGAATGGTATTTACAGGATACATTCAGGTTCCTGATGATGAGATGTATATTTTTAGTTCAAGGACGGATGATGCATGCCAACTATTTATAAATGGAGAATTAATTGTTAGTCAGGGGAAAGGTGATGAGGCTAAAGAAAGCGGCGCAATTGCACTTAAAAAGGGGTTTCATCCGGTAAGTATTCAGTATATGCAAGGAACAGGTAATGCGAGATTGAGGATTTATTATAAGAAAACCTATGAGAATAATTGGAAGGAATTGAATGTTAGAGGATCATTCTTTTATTAATTAGTGTTTATCTGTAAAGCCCGGTGTAAAAAAGTTAATACAAAAGCTTTTGTGGCCTGCTTTTACCTGAGCTTTTTAGTGAAGTAGGGAGAGTGAAAACAACGAAGTTTACGAATATATTAATAATCAGTTAAATGTAATATTTTAAAATTATGAGAAATTTAATTAAATTATCTATTTTGTTGTTGCTGTTTGTTGCTTTTGCCTGCAGTAAAGCCCCGGTAGAAATTACCAACGTTTCAAGCTTGAGACTTGTATGGAATGAAAATCCTGAAACTACGGCAAGCCT
>JAOZKQ010000713.1 GCA_029935275.1 Bacteroidales bacterium
TAAACCTGAAATAGATGCACAAGCTTTTAAGGCAAAAGATTAGCGAAAGGTTTGAGGGACCTGTTAATTCTCCAAAAGATTGCAGTCTCCTGTCTGATTTCATTTTCAAAGAAACGAGTAGAACGATCAGCTCCACCACACTCCGGCGTTTTTTTGGTCTGCTGGTTGGGAAATCTACAATATCTGCATATAACCTTGATACACTTGCCATTTATTGCAGGCATAATGATTATAATAGTTTTTTAAGTGCTAACAGGCTAATTCAGATTAAAGAGAAGCCCGAATATAATGCGATATATGAAGAAATTAGTCAAATTACCCAATATACTTTAAAAAGTATTATAAAAAAATCACTTACAAGATTTAATCTTACAATTCCACGCGAGGATATAAACAACAAATTGAATTCTTTCCTGGATTCTAAGTATTTTGTTTACACTGTAATTGCCCCTGGTGGTTATGGGAAATCTATCGCTCTTGCACATTGGGTAAAAAGCTTAGACTATAAAAACAATCAATGCCTATTTTGCTCTGCTGCTATTTTTTATCAGCTTTTATCAGCCAAAACCAATTTAAATCAAAGCCTGAGCCTGAATCTAAGGAGCTCAGACAATTTGTTTAACACATTCTTTAATAAATTCTCAGATACTAATAAAAAGCTTATCATTGTAGTGGATGGAATGGATGAACTTAACTCAGATTCAAAAAAAATAAATATTCTTTTTGATAGTCTGCTTGAAATCCTAAACCGTTATAGCAAAAATTATTCTCTTAAGTTTGTACTGAGCATTAGAGAAGCTAACTGGAGTAGCCTTATTAGCTCTGATTTCAGAAGTTTACCAATTAATAAATACTTTATACATATAAAAGGGATTTTGGATGCTGGTTATACCAATGTCCCAGTATTATCCAATGATGAAATCAGGATAGTTATTGAAAAAGTTAGCAAAAATTCCGGTTCCCCCATTATTTATAATATTATTCCATGGGAGCTCCGCGAAATGATC
>JAOZKQ010000297.1 GCA_029935275.1 Bacteroidales bacterium
CTGTGGGTGTCACGGATAAACAAACGAGTACATAAAAAACCCCGAAGTGAATTCAACTTTTGATTTGCATTATAAATAAAAAAATATGAAAAAAATAAACGGATACATTGTTGCCCCATTTACTCCAATGTATGAAAATGGTGATCTTAACCTGGATCTGATTCCCGAATATGCTAAATTTGTAAAACGTAATGGCCCTGATGGGGTATTTGTTTGTGGTAGTACCGGCGAAGGGGCTTTACTCACAAAAGAAGAACGCAAGGCAGTCGCTGAAAAATGGATTTCTGAAAGCGAGGGAGATATGAAGGTAATCGTTCATACAGGAGGTACAAATGTAAGGGATCAACAAGAGATTGCTGCCCATGCACAACAAATAGGAGCCTGGGGCATTGCTGCAATGGCTCCGGCATTTTTACCCCCTAACCGTACTGAAGAATTTGTGGATTATTGTAAGGCAATTGCAAAATCTGCCCCTGAACTGCCTTTTTATTATTACCATATCCCACCATTAAATGGCTTCCGCTTGTCTGTTGTAGATTTTCTCAAAGCAGCAGGAAAAGAAATACCAAACCTGGCAGGAGTAAAATTTACCGATTCCAATATATATGAATTTGATAAATGCAGGCATGTGGCCAGTGGAAAATATGAGATGTTATGGGGCCTTGATGAGATGTTCCTTGACGGGCTTGCTTTCGGAAACAAAGCTGGGGTTGGTGGAACTTATAACCATTGTTTTGCTTTGTATAGGGATATGAAAGTTGCTTTTGATAGAAATGATCTGCCTGCCTGTCGGGGCTTACAGCATAAATCGCATAATTTTATTGATGTATTGGTAAAATACAGGGGTAATATTATTGGCGGAAAACGAATTATGAAATTTCTGGGACTGGATTGTGGCCCGAACAGGATCCCTCTTCAAACCATCTCGAAATCAGAAGAAAAAGAATTGCGAAAAGACCTGGAAGCTATCGGTTTTTTTGAATTTTGCAATAAATAAAATGAATTATAACATAAATTCAGGTATGCATTTTATTAAAACGCAGCATAGAAGCTCAATTTTTATTCTCAATATTTTAGCAGTATTTACTCTTTTCACAATTTCGGGCTTATCGCAATCTGATTTTAAAAATCGTTTTATTTGGGAAGAAATCACTGAACTGCCTCCATCCAAAGGAATGGATATCCAACCAGGGCTGGCTTCACCCTTTGCAGGTAGTATTGGAGAGTTTGTAGTAGTTGCCGGTGGTAGTAACTTCCCTTATGAACCTGTTTATGAAGGTGGGAAAAAGAAATATTATGATGATATATTTATCCTGCATGGGAACAGGGAGTACCATGAGTGGGTTTCTGGCCCTAAACTTCCCTATGAAGTGGCTTATGGGGCATCAGTTAGCATTGAAGAAGGATTGTTATGCATAGGTGGTAATAACAATGAAAAGAGTTTTAATTCAGTACTTCTTCTGAAATGGAATGACAAAACATCAAAATTGGAAATTGAATACTGGCCTTCTTTGCCCTTTACCATGACACAAATGGGTGCAACACTTATTGATGATAAAATTTACCTTGCAGGAGGCTTGTCTGATGGTAATCCCAGGAACTCCTTTCTCTCCTTAGACCTTGCAAAAAAAGGTACAGAAGGTTTTAAGTGGGAGGTGCTTGATAATTTTCATGGCCCTGCGCGATTACAGCCCGTGGTTATTGCCCAAAATGCGGCTGAGGAAACCTGCTTGTACCTGGTTAGCGGTTCGTCCTACCTTGAAACTCAGAATGAACCGTACATTACAAGCGATGGACTGGAATTTAATCCCAGAACAGGTAAATGGAAACCCATTGCTGAGATCACACCCAATAGTTTACCTCCTTTTTCTTTACATGGAGCCGGCGGTATCCCCACAGGATCGAACCACATTTTATTTATAGGTGGTGTAAACCTTGAAATTTTTGAATTTGCCTGGATAAAAGAAAGGGAAGGCCAGATTGCAATGAATAAAGGTGATTCAATTGCAATAAAGCATTTCAAAACCTGGAAAAAGGAATATCTGACACATGAGCCCTCCTGGTATCAATTTAATAATAAAATATTGGCTTATCATACAATTACAAATACCTGGACAGTTGCGGGAAACTATCCCTTTCCTGCTCCTGCAGGTGCCCCTGTTATAAAGTGGGGGAATGGTTGGTTGGTTATTAACGGGGAAGTTATGCCGGGGGTAAGGTCCCCTAAAGTATATTTTGGCCAAATAAAAGCTGACCCTCTATTTGGCTGGCTAAACTGGTTGATTCTTTTTGTTTACCTGGGAGGAATGCTTTATTTGGGCTATTTCTTTATGAAACGGGAGCAGAGTACAGGTGATTTTTTCAAAGCCGGAGGACGGATTCCGTGGTGGGCTGCCGGTATGAGTATTTTTGCCACCATGTTGAGTGCCATTACCTTCATGGCTATACCTGCCAAAGCCTATGCCACTGACTGGAAATATTACCCAATGCAAATAGCCATCTTCATTATGGCTTTTCCCGTAATTAAATATTATCTTCCCTTTTTCCGCAGGCTAAATGTAACCACAGCATACGAATACCTTCAACAACGTTTTAATTATGCTACCCGGTTTTTGGCGAGTTCCCTTTTTATTTTCTTTATGGTAGCAAGAATGGCATTAGTACTCTTTCTACCTTCACTTGCTTTAACAACCGTTACCGGCATTGATATTTACCTTAGCATTGTACTTATGGGTGTTATTACCATCATTTATTGTACTATGGGAGGGGTTGAAGCTGTTGTGTGGGGAGATGTGATTCAGGGCTTTGTATTGTTGGGTGGGGCACTTCTCGCTGTTATTTATCTTGTAAGTGGAATCGAAGGTGGATTATCCAGGGTAATTGAAATCTCTCTTGATTATGATAAATTTAAGATGTTTGATTTCTCCCTTAGCCTTACAAGTGCCACTTTTTGGGTTATAATTCTTGGAGGATTAGCAAATAATCTCATTTCCTACAGTGCTGATCAAACGGTAATTCAACGTTACTTAACTACAAAGGATGAAAAATCGGCAGCCAAAGGGATCATCCTGAATGGTAGCCTGAGTATTATTGTTTCTGTTGTGTTTTTCTTTATAGGCACATCACTTTATGCCTTTTACAAAATGCATCCCGGCGAACTTAATTTTGTGATGGGAAATACAGATTCAATTTTCCCGCATTTTATTATGACAAGGATGCCAGTCGGGGTTGCAGGGCTACTGATTGCTGCTATTTTTGCAGCAACTATGTCAACGGTTTCGTCTAATATTAATTCACTGTCAACAGCTTTTACTTCCGACCTTTACAATCATTTTTTCCCGGGAAGAAGTGATAAAAAGCAGTTAATGATTGCACGGTGGACAGGAATAATTATGGGAAGTATTGGCGTTTTATTTGCACTGCTAATGGCAACAATGAATATAAGGTCCCTGTTCGACTTCTTTAACTATATCCTTGGGCTGCTGGCAAGCGGACTGGGCGGTTTATTTATTATGGGCATATTCTTCCCCGTAATTGGAGGACGGAGTGCATTACTGGGCTTTATCACCGGTACTGCTTTCTTGTTTTTTGTTAACTTACAGACCGAAATTTCTTTTTTGCTTTATGGGTTCATCGGAATTGTTGCCACTGTACTAATGGCTTTAGTTTTTAGCTTTATACTTCCTGAAAAACGAAAAGAGATTGATGGATTAACCTGGTCTGATTTGAAAAA
>JAOZKQ010000298.1 GCA_029935275.1 Bacteroidales bacterium
AGAAGTCCAAAGTAAGAAGTAAGGAGACGGGAGACCGAAGTCAGAAGTAAGAAGTAAGGAGACGGGAGTTGGGAGTTGGATTATAGGGAATAGGAATTAAAAGCGGAGGATAGAAATTGGGGAATAAAGAAAAAAATGAAAACTTTATGCTTTTTTATTATATAGCTAAAGCAAAAAAATGACCGGGTCTATTCACAAGCTGAAATACTTCACAGTTATTTTCATACTGTACACTTTATCCCTTAGTGGGGTTTTTGCACAGAAAGCCAGCCCTGTTTCAGGATTGGTTGTGGACATAAATAGCGGGAGAACACTAGCTTTTGTGAATATTTCTTATAACGATTCCGGCAAAGGAACAACCAGTAATGTTGACGGAGTTTTTGTTATTGATACCCCTGAAGAAATTTCCAGTTTAAAATTCTCATATATTGGTTACGAACCCCTTATTCTTAATTTACATTCCAAAAGGGCCGGATTGATAATACGAATGCACCCAAAAGCTTATAGCATTAATGAAATAGAAATAAAGCCGGGCTTAAATCCTGCCCATAGAATCATTGAACAGGTTCTGAAGTACAGAGAAATTAATAATCCTGAAAAAATCAGATCCTTCTCCTATACTTCATATAATAAATTATACTTCACACTTGACTTAACTAACGAATATACAGACACCTTAAAAGAGAGTGCTGATTCAATAAAACATGATACGGCCCAGGTGCAACTACAGGAATTGATTGACAAACAACATCTATTCCTCATGGAATCAGTCAGTAAGCGGGATTTTATATATCCTGATAAAAATTATGAGAATGTTATCGCTTCCAAGGTTTCGGGTTTTCAGCGGCCTTCATTTATCCTCCTGGCCAACCAACTCCAATCATTTTCCTTTTATAATGATTTTATCACCATTCTGAAGCAAGACTACCTGAGTCCCATAAGTAAAAACAGTGTAAACAAGTATTTATTCATTTTAGAGGACACTTTATTCACAGAAACAAATGACAGCTTATTTATTATCACCTTTCAACCTAAAAAGGGGAAAAACTTTGAAGGTCTGAAAGGATTTATGTATGTGAATTCAAGGCAGTACGGTCTTCAGAACGTAATAGCTGAAGCATATGAGAGCAATGGCTTGTTTAAGATAAAGATCCAGCAGCAATACAAATTTTTAGAGAATCAACAGTGGTTTCCTGTACAGTTGAATACCGATATTATATTAAGCGATCCTGAAAATAAAGACAAGAAAACCATAAAAACAGAAAGCAGAGGGAAAGATGTTAAACTAATTGGCATAGGGAAAAGTTATATTCAGGATATACGTTTGTATCCTGATCTGGATTATAAAAAATTCAATAGTGTTATTCTTCAGGTCGATAAAGATGCTCATAAAAAAACAGAGGACTTTTGGAATGAATACAGGAATGAGCCCCTTAATTCAAGGGATAGTAGCACTTACCATATTATTGACAGCATAGGTAAAGATGCCCATTTTGACAAGATGCTTTTTATGACAAAAACCTTAATGAATGGTTATTTCCCAGTCTCAATATTCAACATTGATATTGGTTCAATTCTGAATTACAACAGATTTGAAGGATTAAGGCTTGGCATAGGGGCTGTCACCAATGAAAGGTTATCAGACAAGATATTTTTGGGAGGTCATTTTGCTTATGGATTTGGAGATAACGATTTTAAATATGGATTAAATGCCAGATGGGTAATCTCCAAAAAACTGGAAATGGATTTGCAGGTGGCTTATTTAGATGATGTCAGGGAATCCGCATCTTATACTTTTTACCAGACAACCAAAGGGTTTTCCTCTGACAGGTTCAGGAAATTCCTGATTGAGGAAAAGGATCAAATCAAGGAGTGGGAAACTTCGTACGGATTCAGAATGCTGCAATACTTCAGGGCAAGAATTTTCATTTCCAGTGCATTTGCCTCTTTTTGGGCGCCATACGAATACATAATTCCCGACACACAACCTCCTCAAATAATTAGCGAAGGCCAATTTACCCAAACTGGTATCAGGTTTCGATTTGCCTTTAAAGAAAAGTTCTTCCAGTCAGAAGCAGGCCGGGTCTCCATTGGCACAAAATACCCAATTTTATATGGGAACTTCATAAAAGGAATAAATTTATTCAACGGAGAATTTAATTATACAAAATTTGAAGCCCGGCTTACTCAAAATTTTATGAGCAGATCATTAGGAAAAACAAGCATTAGCCTTGATGCCGGCATCATAAAGGGCGATGCTCCATATACTATATTATATGATGGAAGAGGCAGTTACAAAAGCTTTACCATAGAAACAGATTACAGCTTTGGCACCATGCGTATGAATGAATTTTTAGCTGACAGGTTTTTTTCTGTCTTTTTCAAACAAAATTTTGGAAAGCTATTAGGCAAATCGCAATGGTTTCAGCCAGATATAGTTCTCGTTTCAAACCTGGGTGTGGGTTACTTGTCTCATCCTGAAGTTCATTCCGGGATTAGCTTCAAAACACTGGATAAAGGTTACTATGAATCCGGGATTTTAGTAAACAATCTTCTTAATCAGTTTTTTGTTGGCTATGGATTAGGTGTATTCTATCGCTATGGCCCATACACTCTGCCAGACATCATTGATAATTTTGCCTTTAAGTTTACACTGAATTTCAAACTTTAAGGAACAAAAACCATATCATTCATTCTTAGTATATTTATTATCTTTGCAAAAAAAGAGAAGGATATCACTATGGGTCATAAAGCAGGTTTTGTTAATATTATTGGAAATCCAAATGTTGGAAAATCAACTTTAATGAATGCCCTTGTAGGAGATAAGTTATCCATTATTACCTCCAAAGCCCAGACTACCAGGCACAGAATACTGGGGATTGTAAATGGGAAAGATTACCAGATTGTATATTCTGATACTCCGGGAATACTGAAGCCAAAATACAAGCTGCAGGAAAAGATGCTAAAATCTGTAACAGGGGCACTTTCGGATGCTGATGTATTATTGTATGTAACAGATTATCTGGATGACCCATTAAAGAATATTGATTTTGTAGAAAAATTAAAACTGATAGATACACCTTTAATATTGCTTGTAAATAAAATTGATATAAAAACTGATTCGGGATTAAAAGAGACTGTCGAAAAGTGGATGTCTATATTTGAGGATGTCCAGATTATTCCAATTTCTGCCTTGAAAAAAACCAATTTAGATGCTGTATTGAGTGAAATAATAAAACTCCTTCCTGAATCTCCACCATACTTTCCTGATGATCAGCTTACTGACAAGACGGAGAGATTTCTGGTTTCCGAGATTATCCGTGAAAAAATTATTATGTTTTACAAGCAGGAGATACCCTATGCAGTTGAGGTAGAAGTTGAAAGTTTTATAGATAAAAAAGATATTATTCATATTTCAGCAAAAATATATGTTGGACGTGACACCCAAAAAGGAATCATTATTGGAAAGGGTGGATTATCATTAAAAAGAGTAGGTACAGAAGCCAGAAAAGACATTGAAGCATTTTTTGGCAAGAAGGTTTTTCTGGAACTTTTTGTTAAAGTCAGGAAAGACTGGAAGGATAATGAAAGGTATCTTAAGCAATGGGGATATAATTAGTGTTTGTCCATAAAGTCCGATTTCTTTCCCGGATGGTCGGGACAGGCTGTTACGCTTGCCAAAAAATTGATCATCCCGACGATTACTGTCGGGGCTCCCAATTTTTAGGCTTCG
>JAOZKQ010000714.1 GCA_029935275.1 Bacteroidales bacterium
TCCATGAGACTAAAAACCTTGCAACTCCCGTTCATAATCCTGATCAGTTTTCTTTTACATGCCTGTTCCCCGGAACAAAAATTCTATATCTCCCCAGATGGAGATGACCTGAATAGTGGTTCAAAAAATCATCCCTTTGCCACCCTGGAACGCGCAAAACTGGTCATTAAAAGGAATAAGGATAAGCCAGTTACTATCTTCCTGAGAGAAGGTTATTATCCTCTGAAAAAATCTTTAATTTTAACTGATGAAGAGGTCTCAGGAGATAATCCTGTTTTGATTACTTCTTACCCCGGAGAGGATGTCCACCTGATTGGAGGCAGGAAGATTGATGGTTTTGAAGCCCTGGATGAACATTCAGAAGCCGTTCAAAAAATACCACTACAATTTCACAAATCTATCCGGCAAATTAATTTGAAGGATCTGGGAATTGAGGATTATGGTGAAATATCTGCAAGAGGATTTGGCCGGGCAATTCAAGCTTCCGGCCTGGAATTATTTTTCAATGGGAAACCTATGACCATTGCCCGATGGCCCAATGAGGCTTGGGCAACTATTGAGGATGTTCCTGAAGCCCTGGAAGGAAAAGGATTTAGCTATTCAGGGAATAGGCCGGCTAAGTGGCTAAATGCAAAGGATATTTGGTTTCATGGATACTGGAAATGGGACTGGTCAGATTCCTATGTGAAGATGGCTGCTATAGATACGATTGCTAAGGTAATCATGACCGAAGTCCCTTACAGCAATTACCCTTATACCCAAGGCAAACGCTTTTATGCCTTTAATATTCTGGAAGAGCTTGATGCTCCGGGCGAATGGTACCTCGATCGGGAAACCGGTGTGCTTTATTTCTGGCCGCCTTCTGATCCGGAGGAAGCAGAGATTTTCGTATCCTTATTGCAGGATCCCCTCATAAAATTAAATAATACAAAACATATCACCCTGAAAGGCCTTATAATTGAATATACCTGTGGGGCAGGTGTGGAGATTATTGACGGATCAAATA
>JAOZKQ010000299.1 GCA_029935275.1 Bacteroidales bacterium
AAAAGCTCTCCTATCTATTTTGCTGAAGGACTTAAGAAACCACTACTTATATGCCATGGTATGATCGATGATAATGTGCATTTCCAGGATGTAGTGAGGCTCACCCAAAGACTGATAGAACTGGGGAAAGACAACTGGGAACTTGCTGTTTACCCCCTGGAACGGCATAGTTTTGTGGAGCCATCCAGCTGGACAGATGAGTATAAAAGAATTTTTAAGCTGTTTGAGGAGAATTTAAAGTAAAAACTAAAGCTAATAAACTCAATAAGTTAAATGGCAAATCAGGGTTAAAACTCAGAACTTCTTTTTTTACCAGGATAAGTTATGGTATAGTGCAGACCTCTGCTCTCGTGCAGGTTTTGTGCCATTTTTATAATAAGATATGCCACATTTATCATATTCCTCAATTCACAAAGTTTTCGGGAAAGTATGGACCTTTTGTAAAGGTTTTCTGTCTCAAAATAAATAATTTCTAATCTTCTAAGTGCCCGTTCAAGCCTCAGGTCAGACCTGAAAATCCCAACATAAACACTCATAATTTGTTGCATCTCTTTGAAACTTTGAGTAATCAAGACCATTTCCTCAGTCAAGCTGGTACCCGCATAGTTCCATTCGGGGACTCCTTTTTTAATGAGAATCTTTTTTATTTTTCTTAAAGAATCATGTGCAGCCCGGTGCGCAAAAACAATTGCCTCTATCAATGAATTTGATGCCAACCTGTTTGCACCATGCAAACCGGTAGAGGAAACCTCTCCAATTGCATACAGGTTATTAATACTACTTTCCCCATTTTTATCAACTTTAATACCCCCACATTGATAATGAGCAGCCGGTACAACCGGAATCATATCTTTCCTTATATCGATTCCTATACTTTTGCATTTACGTGTAATATTTGGAAAGTTATCCACAAGTTTATCGGGATCAAGATGTGTACAATCCAGCCATACATGATCCTCACCACTGATCTTCATTTCGTTATCAATTGCCCTTGCTGTAATATCCCTGGGGGCAAGACTACCCCGCCTGTCATATTTATCCATAAATGCCCTACCCGATGAATCTCTTAAGATACCTCCAAATCCGCGAATTGCTTCCGTAATTAAAAAAGAAGGCTTTTCTCCTGGATTATAAAGTGAAGTAGGATGAAACTGAACAAATTCCATGTTTTCTATCACACCTTTTGCACGGTATGCCAATGCTACACCATCACCGGTTGATACTACCGGATTAGTTGATGTCAGGTACATACTTCCTAAACCTCCACTAGCTATGACCGTAATTCTTGCAAAGACCGTATCTACTTCCCGTGTATTCAGGTTAAGTATATAAGCTCCATAACATTCTGTATCAGGATGTGATCTTTTCACCAGCTTGCCAAGGTGGTGTTGTGTAATCAGATCTATTGCAAAAGCCCTTTCCCTGGTTTCAATATTAGGATGGGCTTTCACTCTGGTTAATAAGGTATCCACCACGCTCAATCCGGTAGAATCTTTATGATGAAGGATTCTGTGTTCACTATGACCGCCCTCCCTCGCCAGGTCATATTTTCCCTCTATATTTTTATCAAACTCTACTCCCATTTCAATCAGTTCCCTGATCCTGTCCGGACCTTCCCTAACCACCATTTCAACCACATCCCGATTGCAATAACCGTCACCACAGATCAGTGTATCATTAATATGTTTCTCAAAGGTATCCGGAGCATAAGTAACTGCCGCAATTCCTCCCTGGGCATAACGGGAATTATTTTCTTCCAGGGATGTTTTTGACAATATCAATACCCTACCCTTATCAGCAACTTTTAGAGCATAACTAAGTCCGGCAACCCCCGAACCTATCACCAAAAAATCATATTCTATTTTCACTTTGTAGAAGGAGTTAATTCTAATTACAAAGATACAAATTGCTTTATTATTCCGGATTAATTCAAATATATTTTTCAAACAGATTGATCCATAACTAATTTTACTTTAGAAATCTCAGTTTAAACCAGGACAGTGCCATATAAATGATTTTCAGAAAGGATATTTTCTTACTTTTGTCAAATTATCAATAATTTAAAAGAATTTTAAAATGGATGACCTTTTCAAGAAACTTATTTCACACGCAAAAGAATATGGATTTATATTTCCTTCCAGCGAAATTTATGACGGGCTAAGTGCTGTTTATGATTATGGCCAGAACGGAGTTGAACTTAAAAATAACATTAGAAAATACTGGTGGGATTCCATGGTTCTTTTACATGAGAATATTGTAGGTATTGATTCTGCAATTTTTATGCACCCTGAAATCTGGAAAGCATCCGGCCATGTAGGAGCATTTAATGATCCTCTCATTGACAATAAAGACTCGAAAAAACGGTATCGGGCAGATGTACTGATTGAGGACTACATGGAGAAAATAGATACCAAGATCCGTAAAGAAGTCGCCAAAGCCGTAAAAAGGTTTGGAGATAGTTTTGATGAAAAGCAGTTCCGCGAAACCAATCCCCGGGTATTAGCCAACCAGAAAAAAATTGATGATGTTCGTACCCGTTTTGTAAAAGCAGCTGAAAATGACGACTTAAAAGAAATTAAACAGATAATTATTGATTGTGATATTGCAGATCCTGTATCCGGCTCCAGAAACTGGACTGATGTAAGACAGTTCAACCTGATGTTTGAAACAAAACTGGGATCGGTCAGCGATGATGCTGCATCTATATATCTGAGGCCTGAAACAGCCCAGGGGATATTTGTAAACTTCCTGAATGTACAAAAATCAGGAAGAATGCGTATTCCATTTGGCATTGCGCAGGTTGGTAAAGCTTTCAGGAATGAAATTGTTGCCCGTCAGTTTATCTTTCGTATGCGCGAGTTTGAACAAATGGAGATGCAATATTTTGTAAAACCCGGCGAAGAACTTGAGTACTTCAAATTATGGAAGGAAAAACGAATGAAGTGGCATAAATCATTAGGGATTGAAGATCATAAGCTCCGGTTTCATGATCATGATAAGCTGGCACATTATGCAAATGCAGCTACCGATATCGAATTTGAGTTTCCTTTTGGATTTAAGGAAGTTGAAGGCATCCATTCCCGTACTGACTTTGACCTTTCTCAGCATCAGAAATTTTCGGGCAAAAAATTACAATTCTATGATCCTGAATCAAAAGAGAACTATACACCATTTGTAATTGAAACATCCATTGGCCTTGACCGTACGTTTTTGTTAATTCTTTCAAATGCATACAAAGAAGAAAAAGTTACAACCGCTAACGGAAAGCTGGAAGATCGGGTAGTACTTAAGCTACCACCAGTTCTGGCACCTGTTAAGCTGGCGGTATTACCCCTTGTAAGAAAAGATGGTCTTCCGGAAAAAGCCCGTGCAATAATGAATAGCCTGAAAATAGAGTTTAACTGCCAGTATGAAGAAAAAGACTCAATTGGCAGAAGATACCGCCGGCAGGATGCAATCGGAACACCCTATTGCATTACAATTGACCACCAAACAATTAAGGATAACACTATTACCATACGATACAGGGATAGTATGAAACAGGATCGTATTTCAATTACAGATATTCGTAAAATAATTTCAGATAAAGTTAGTTTCAGAACTGCCCTTAGCAAGTTACTTTGACCATTACTTTTAAGTTGTATGCATAGCGAAGAAACCGAAGAGCATTGTAATAACTGATTAGAAAATTGAAAAAGCGAATAAACAAAATATTAGCACT